>JAKSBI010000252.1 GCA_022361215.1 Hyphomicrobiales bacterium
AGCGACCGGCCCTTCGAAGGCATCGCCTTCGACGCTGGTGTCAGCTACGAGACCGGTCCCTGGGGCGTCTCCGCCACCGCCTTCCATTCGGAAGTCGACGGCGTGAACGACTTCGCCAACACCGGCGAGGGCGACGACACCGTTCTGGCGATCGTCGGCTCCGTGTCCTACACGCTGGGCCCGGGCATCAACACTTTCTTCTCCGGCATGTACGGGGAATGGGAAGACGACGATGCTGACGAGAGCGACACCTTCGTCGGTATCCTGGGTCTGCGCGTCAACTACTAAGCATGCCTGGCGCTGACGACCTCGAGAAAGAAGGGCGGGGAGAACCTGGCTGCAGATCGATGATCAGTTCAGTGTGAGCGAGTTGCCGCAAGTGGGCCCGCTGGTCCTCCTGACGGTTATGTCTGGCTTCCCGCCTCGCCCTGCTGGCGCCTGGACGTCCCGGTCGCCGGCGGGGCGCTTTCTTATCTGAACGAGCGTCAATTCCGAGCCCATCCAAAGCATTGATCGCACCGGCATTTTGGACCAAGACGGAGGTCGCCCAAGGCGCCACACCCCGACAGGTCAGACGACGAGGATAACGCAGTGCCCTTCAACAAGCTCCATGTGCCAAAGCATCTCTCGGTCGAGACATGCCATGCGATCAACGACCTCCTGCACGACAGCCTGGTGGAAACCTGCGGCGTCAACCCGGAAGACTATTTCTGCCTTGTCTCGCGCTACTCCTCAGACGACATGATTTTGCACCCCAACTTCTTGGGGAACAGGGACCCGGCTTCAACCATCGTCATCGAGATAGCCCTGCTTGCCGGGCGTTCAGACGCACAGAAGGAAGCGCTCTTCAAGGACGTCCGCCGTCGACTTCGTGGGATTGACTTCGACCCCGCCAACTCGATCATTTTCTTGATCGAGAACAGGGCGATAGACTGGTCCTTCAGCGAAGCCGGCTCTGTCAAATCTGTCCTGGGCCTTTGAGATCACGCCTTGCGCGGCATCCCAGCAGCGGCGGCTCTGTCTGCCCTTTAGCCGTTTCGGGCCCTCAGAGCCTTCGATCCGAGCAGGTCAGTGAAGGCGCCAGCGTTGCGCCGGGTCGCGATTGCGCCCACACTCTCCCGAAGAAAGCCGCGACGGCAGATCGCGCGATGCTTCAGGGAGACAAGCCATGTCACTTCAGAATTCGATCGACGGCCTCCTCGGCGCGGCCGTGGAGGCCGGCGCGGTGCCGGGTGTGGTGGCCGCGGTCACCGACGCCGGCGGACTGATCTACGAAGGCGGCTTCGGCGAACGGGCGCTGGGCGGCGGCGCGGCCATGACGGCCGACACGGTGGTCTGGATCGCCTCCATGACCAAGGCCGTGACCGCCACAGCGGCGATGCAGCTGGTCGAGCAGGGCCGGCTCGAGCTCGACGCGCCGGCCAAGGCGGTGATCCCCTATCTCGGCGAGGTCCGCGTGCTGGAAGGCTTCAACGAGGCCGGCGAGCCCCGGACCCGGGCACCGCAGGGCGACATCACCCTGCGCCACCTGCTGACCCACACGGCCGGCTTTTCCTACGAGATCTGGAACGGCGACATCCAGCGCTATCAGCAGGCGACGGGCACGCCGATGATCACCACCTGCGAGGACGCCGCGCTGACCACGCCGCTGCTCTTCGATCCCGGCACGGACTGGGACTACGGCATCAACATCGACTGGGCCGGCAAGATGGTCGAGGCGGTCTCGGGCCAGACGCTGGGCGCCTATCTCCAGGACAACGTCTTCGGCCCCCTCGGCATGGAGTCCACGGCCTTCCGCATCACCGAGGCGATGCGCGCGCGCCTGGCCCGCATCCACCAGCGCGGCGCGGACGACGCCTTCACGGTGCTGGACCTGGAGATCCCGCAGGCGCCCGAGTTCGAGATGGGCGGCGGCGGCCTCTATTCGACCATGGGCGACTACGCCAGGTTCCTGCGTATGATCCTGAACAAGGGCGCCGGCGAGCACGCCCGCGTGCTCGAGCCTGGCACGGTCGAGATGATGTCGCGGAACCAGATGGGCGAGGCCCGGGTCAAGGCGCTGCAGACCGCGGCGCCGGACCTGTCCAACGATGCCGAGTTCTTCCCCGGCATGCCCAAGACCTGGGGCCTCTCCTTCATGATCAACACGGAGCCGGCGCCGACCGGCCGCTCCGCCGGCAGCCTGGCCTGGGCCGGCCTGGCCAACTCCTATTACTGGATCGATCCGGCCAGGGGCATTGCCGGCGCCTATGCCACCCAGATCCTGCCTTTCGTCGACAAGAAGGCCCTGCCTTTGTTCCTCGACTTCGAGACGGCGGTCTACGACAGCTTGAACTGAGCCGGGCTGGATGGCGTTGACCCGGATACCCTTGGGCGCCCATTCGACCGCGAGGGCACGGGTGAAGTTCGTGATGGCCGCCTTGCCGGCGCCATAGGCGTAGACTGGGCCCGGACGGACCGACAGCACCGACGAGACCGTCACCACCGCACCGCCGCCATGGGCCACCAGGTCCTGGCCGAAAACCTTACAGGTCAGGAAAGTGCCGGTGGCATGGATGCCAAGGACGGTCTCGAACACCTCGGCCGGCATCTCCGCGATGGGCTGCGCCTGCTGGCCGATGCCGGCGCAGGTCACGATGCCGCCGAAGCCGGTCTGCGCCGCCAGCTCGCGCCGCGCCGCCTCCAGAGCCTCCACGTCGCACACATCCGCCCTGGCGTAGAAGGCCCGGCCTTCGAGCTCCGCCACCAGTGCCGCGCCCGCCGCGTCGTCCAGATCGACGATGCAGACGCTCCCACCGCGCTCCACGATCAGGCGCGCCACCGCCGCGCCAATGCCGCTGGCGCCGCCGGTGATCACGACGGACCTCTCGCGCTCGGTCATCATGGGCGTCCTTTCATTGCGGCTCCGGACATCGCGCCAACGGTGGGAACCCCGATCAGGGATCGTTGGGCGAGGATGAAAAAGCAGATCGCTCTATGTCGTGCAAGAGCCGAGCTCTTTTTGTGGTCACGGCACCCCGAGCAGGGCCTGGCAGGACGTCAGGTCCCGGCACGGCGCTTCGATGCCGATGGCGTGCTGGCAGCCGTCGAGCGCCGCGCCGATGCAGAGGCTGAAGATGCGGTTCGGATCGTCGGAGAAGCTCGGCAGAAGGCCGAAGGTGAACTTGCCGCAGCTACGTTTGATCTTCGGCCAGGCTTTCGGCTTGATGTCCTGCTTGGCGGAGATCTCCTTGGCGGCGCAGATCTGCTGGCCGTAGCCGCGGCCCACGGACCGGAGGTTGTCCAGCCCCGCCGCGCCCAGATCGTCGATGCTCTTTTTCGCGGAGGCGCGCGGCAGCTTGGTGATGTCGGACTGGGCCGTTGCCGGCGATGAGAGCGCCAGCGCCGCGGCGATGCCGAGGAGCAGGACCAGGGCCTTCACCACGGGCCTCCCGCCGTCCTCCGCCTTCGCCGAGCGGTCATGGATCGCGCACGTTCTGCAGGTGCATGAACCAGGTCTTGCCGTTCGCCTTGACCGTCGCCATGACATAGGCGACGCGCCGATGCGGCTCGTTGCGGCGGATCTTGCGGTCGCCGGCGAGCACACGGCGGGCATCGACGATCTCGACCCGGGCGCCCTTCTGCAGCCGCACGCAGACCTTGGTCTCGAGGTAGCGACGCTCCATGCGCGCCAGCGCCTCCCCGTTGCCCGAGGCCGCCAGCATGGTGAGGCGGTCGAGCGGCGCCTTACTGCCGCAGGCCATGGCCGGAGCCTTGACCTCGCCAGCGTGCGCCCCCGCCGCCACCAAGCACACAGCGAGCGACAACCAAGCGGCTCTCATGCCATCTCTCCCAACCGGTTCACGCGGCCCGCGGTCATGGCGTCATCGCGATGCCCCAGGGCAGACGGCCCACGGGCACGGACTTCTCCGCCTTGAGCGAAGCGACGTCGATCACGGTCATGTCGTTGGTCAGGCCGTTGGCGACGTAGAGCTTGGAGCCGTCCGGATGGATCTCGATATGCCAGGGCCGCTGGCCCACCAGGATGTACTTCTTCACCTCGAAGGTCTCGGCGTCGACCACGGCGACGCGGTTGGCCGGGCCGAGGGCGACGAAGGCGAGCTTGCCGTCCTTCGAGAAGCGCATGCCCACGGGCTGAAACAGCTCGGGCCGAATGCCGCCGATCCCGAAGCCGATCTTCTCGATCACTTCATGTGAAGAGGCGTCGATCACGGCCACCGTGCCGCCGACTTCCGCCGAGACCCAGACGCGCTTGCCGTCCTTGGTGAACTCCGCATGGCGCGGCCGCGTATCGACCAGCACGTTGGCGATCACCTCCAGGCTCTTGTTGTCGATGAAGTGCGCCATGCTGGTGGACTCGGACGTGGCCACCGTGATCGTGTTGTCCGGACTGACCGCCATGCCCTCGGGCTCGATACCCACGGTGATCTCGGCCAGCACCTTGCCGTCGCCCGTGGTCATGACCGTGACCATGGCGTCGTCCTCATTGGCGATGTAGATGCGCTCGCCCTTGGGGTCGACATCGAGCAGCTCGGGGTCCGGCCCCGATTGCAGCTGCCGGACGACCTCGAGCTTTGCGACGTCGACGACGTCGATCAGATCGTCGTCGCCGGCGCACACATAGACCTCCTTGTTGTCGGGGGAGATGATGATGCCGCGCGGCCGCTTGCTGACCTTGATGGTCTTCAGGATCTTGAGGGATGTGCTGTCGACGACGGTGACGGTGTTGTCCTTCTCGTTGGTGACGAAGATCTTGGCCGCTGCCGCCGGTCCGGCGGACAGAAGCAGCAGGGCCGCGCATAGACAGGTGATCCGGAACATCCTGAGATCGACTCCTCAGTTCTGTTGACGCATGAGCTCGCACGTCGTCTCGGGCTCGTCGTACCCCAGCGTGTCGGTCAGAAACTTGGGGTGCAGGAAGCCCTCCTGCGGGGAGAGCGAGACGAGGGACTTGGCGGCGGAGATCAGGATCGGCTGGCGTAGCTGGTTGTTCCAGCGGCGGAAGGTCAGGGCCTGCCCCTTGAAGCCGCCAAGCTTGAATGTGTCCGACAGGAGATAGGCGCGGATGCCTTCG
>JAKSBI010000268.1 GCA_022361215.1 Hyphomicrobiales bacterium
ATCTTCGCCGACAAGGTCGGCGTCATGCTGGCCCGCGACATCTCGGCCCGGCACGCCGGCGCCAAGTTCGTCGCCGACGTCAAGTCCACGGGGCTGTTCATGACCGATCCGGTGCTCGCCGCCAACGGCGCCACCTGCGCCTACTGGAAGACGGGCCATTCCTACATCAAGCGCTACAGCCACGAGAACGGCGCGCTGGTCGGGTTCGAGAAGTCCGGCCATTTCTTCTTCAACCCGCCGCTGGGGCGCGGCTACGACGACGGCCTGGTCTCAGGGCTGGCCGTCTGCGACATGCTGGACCGCAACCCGGAGAAGTCCATGTCGGAGCTGAAAGCCGAACTGCCGCAGACCTGGCAGTCGCCGACCATGTCGCCCCATTGCGCGGACGAGGAGAAATACGCGGTCGTCGACCGGGCCGTGACCCATTTCAAGGGCATCGCCGAGACCGGCGGCCGGCTCGCGGGCCAGCCGGTGCGCGACCTGATCACCGTGAACGGCATCCGCATCGTGCTGGAGGACGGCACCTGGGGCCTGGTGCGCGCCTCCTCGAACAAGCCGGAGCTGGTCGTGGTGGTGGAAAGCCCGACGTCGGAAGCCAACATGCGCGCGATCTTCAAGGAGATCGACGACCACCTCTCGGCGCAGCCCGAGGTCGGCGCCTACAATCAGAAGATCTGACGCGGCGCGCCCGCCGCGTCAGTTCGCCGATGCGCCGGTTTTCTTCAGGGCCTCGCGCTCGCGGAAGCGGCGGATGTGGAACTTCTGGAAATGCTCGTCGCGCTCGTAGCCCTTGACGCGGACCCAGGTGAACATGTCGTAGAAGGTCCCGGTCTGGAAGAAGCCGGGGATGCGCGAGACCTCCAGCTCCCGGCCCGACTTGCCGTCCTTGCCGGCGAGGTCGTCGGTGAAGAACAGGACCGTCGGCGTGTAGACCACGCCCCAGCGCTTGGCGAGCGCCTTCTCGGGCAGGGTCTTGCCGTCGAAGTCGGTGACCTCGCGCGCGCCCCAGAGATCCATCTGCACGACCACGAAGTTCTTGCGCACGTAGTCGTTGATGTATCTCTGCGAGAGCACCTCCTGGTGCATCTTGACGCAGTAGACGCAGCCCGCCTGCTCGAAGATCACGACGAAGCGCTTGCCCTGGGCCTTCGCCTCCTCCAGGTCCTCGCGCAGATCGAGGAACGACTCCTTGAACCAGGACTGGTGGTAGATCCCATCGTCGCTCTGGACCGGCTCGACCCGCGGCTCCGCGGGCCCGATGGCCGGGGGCAGAGCGTCCGTGGCCCGGACGGCCGACGGCAGACAAACGAAGAAGCTTGCGGCGACGGAGGCGACCGCCGCCCATCTCGATAAGCTGGCCATTTCCCTTCCCCTACGGTTTTGTTGGGAGGATGGTAGCGTGTGCGGCGCAGCACGACGATACGCATTGCTCCGGATGCGACCCCGTGTCTCCATCGGGTCTGCCGATTACAACGTCATCAGAAAGCGCACGCCGACGAAGGCGAGGAAGGTGGCGTAGGCCAGCTCCAGCTTGCGCTTCGAGATGCCGTGGGCCAGGCGCACGCCGAGCGGCGCCGCCAGCACGCTGATAGGGAAGACGACGAGCGCCACGGCGCTGACATAGCCGAAGGAGCCGGGCGGCAGGCCGGCCGCGCCCCAGCCAGCCCAGGCGAAGCCGAGCGCGCCGGGGATCGAGATCAGCGGGCCGAAGCCCGACGAGGTGCCCACCGCCTGATGCATGGGCCGCCCGTAGAGCGTCATCAGCGCCATGATGAAGACGCCGCCGCCGATGCTCATCAGCGTCGAGATGGTGCCGATGAA
>JAKSBI010000228.1 GCA_022361215.1 Hyphomicrobiales bacterium
GCCGATCTCTCGGGTCCGCAACGTGCCTCTCAACAGACCCTAAAGCCTCACCTCGAAGAAGGCGACGATCAGAAAGCACGCCAGGCAGAGCGCGCCGAAGGCGAAGCGGCGCATGCGGCCCGACGGTGCCTCGCTGCGCCACGCGTCAAGGAATTTCCGGCCCGAGACGACGAACACCGCCAGAACGACGATGTAGACATAGCGGCTGAATTCCATCCCGGTTGCGCTCCATGTGTCACCTGGCGGCGGACGGCCATGGTGATGGCGCGCGTCGAATTGGGCAAGACGGCTGCCGCCGTCACGTCTGCACCAGGGAAAGAAATCCGGGCTAGGCCACGGCCGGGATGGCCTCGCCCTCCGGGGGCGGCGACTGCGGCGGTGACTTGGTCTCACGCCAGTGGCTCATGGCGAGTTGGGCGTTCCGGCGGCTGAGCCGCCCGTAGATCCATACCAGCGGGTAGATGCGGGACGGTTCCGACGGAATCCCCGTCAGCGACGACATGGCGATCTGCTTGAAGGTCTTCACGGCGAAGTTGTTGGCCTTGCAGACGACGGCCAGCGCGGTTCCGGACGAGTCCGAAAGCGCCTTCCAGGCCGTGGGCGCGTCGATATCGGCGAGGAGCGCCAGGCCCAGCACGAACTCGGGCACCTTGCTCTCCTTGGCGAAGCGCAGCAGCACGAGCTCGTTCAGCCGGCCGGACCGCGCCAACTCCTCGATCTCCTGCTCGGCGTCGCTCTCCTCGCCATTGCAGACCTTGCCCCTCAGATCGTGGATCACCTCCTCCAGATTGGCCTTGTCCTGTTTCGTCAGCCTGTCGAGGAGCTTTTCCCTGAGTCGCTCGGACACGCTCTCGACCAGGTCCAGCATGATGGCCTTGGGCACGTTGCGCCGGTCGATCAGGGCCGACTGCAGCGGCTCCGACGTCTTGGCGCGGTCCGCGGCATGCTCCAGCGCGTCCGAGCCGATCTCGGCCGTGTCGTTCCTGAGCAGGCTCTCCAGCACAGTGTCGTCGCCATAGTCGAACAGCACGGCAGCCAGCCGAACGCCGATGTCGGCGCGCCGTGTGACGGCCAGAAGGTGCTCCTGGCTGCGCTGGCGCACGAGCTGGATCAGGTCGCCCTCGGTCAGAACGGGGCTCTGCTCGAGAATCGGGCGCGCCACGGAGATGACGTCGTTGGCCAGGCGCACGACCAGGCGTCTGGGCGCGTGCACCTCGTCGGCGATCTTGCAGGCCAGCTCCTCCCGAAGCTCCCACTCCAGCGTAAAGGCGAGCTGTTCCATGATCTCGCCGAAGCAGGCGTTCTGCTGCTCGGTGTAGCTGTCGGGGGCTTCGAGAAACACATCCGTGATACGTTGCAGGAGCTCGGCGCGGCTTTCGTCCGTGCGCTGATAGGCGAGCAGGCTCAGTTGCCTCAGGTCATGCAATGGATCGGTCACGGCCCCTCCACTAGATTTCGTTGCCTATGCGCTGGAACAGATCATAAGTAAACTCTCTTAGAAAAAAGTAACTCGAATCAAGTTTTTGATGATTTTCGCATCTCTATGTTCGGTAATTGGTAATATTAAGAATTTCTTGTTGAGGCGGCAGTGCTTGGGCCGTGGCGGCGGGCGTGCCGGGCTCGCCGGCAAGGCAGAAAGAAAGGGCGGACACGACGGACTGTGCCGCTCGCGAAGCGCTGTGTATGCTTGCGCCAAACGGCGGGCCGCCGCGTGTCCGAGCGTGGACGCGGGCCGGCAGGCGCGCCTGACAGGAACAGCGAATGGATGGAAGGAAACCATGAGTGGGCGGACGCTCTTCGACAAAATCTGGGACATGCATGTCGCGGCCGATCTCGGTGACGGGAACGCGCTGCTGCATGTCGATCGCTTGCTGCTGCACGATCTGAGCGGCGCGCGAGGGCTGGCGGAGCTTGGGGAAAAGGGCCTCGAGGTGCGCAATCCGGAGCTGGCCTTCGCGGTTCCCGATCATGCCGTCTCCAGCGCACCCGGCCGCGGCGACGACACGGTCGAGATCAGCGCGCGCCTGGTGCCGGCACTGCGCCGCGCCGCCCATGCGGCGGGCATCCGCCTCTTCGACATCAACGATCCCGAGCAGGGGATCGTGCATATCATCGGCCCCGAGCAGGGCATCACGCTGCCCGGGACGGTGCTCTGCTGCGGCGACAGCCACACTTCGACCCATGGCGGCCTTGGCGCCCTCGCCTTCGGTATCGGCTCGACCGAGATCGTGCATGTGCTGGCGACGCAGACCATCATCCAGAAGCGCCCGAAGACCATGCGGGTAACCTTCGACGGCGATCTGGCGCTCGGCGTCACGCCCAAGGACATGATCCTGCATCTGATCGCCAAGATCAGCGCCGCCGGGGGCGACGGCTATGCGGTGGAGTATGCGGGCTCGGCCATTCGCGGGCTGCCCATCGAAGGCCGCCTCACCATCTGCAACATGTCGATCGAGATGGGCGCAAAGGTCGGCATGGTGGCCCCCGACGACAAGGCCTTCGACTATCTGCACGGCCGGCCTTACACGCCCAAGGACGCGGCGTGGGACGGGGCGCTGGCCCATTGGCGTACGCTGGCGAGCGACGACGATGCCGGCTTCGACCGGGAGGTTGAGATCGACGTCGCGCGCATCGAGCCGCAGATCACCTGGGGCACGAGCCCCGAGCATACCATCCCCGTGGGCGCCGCCATCCCCGATCCGGCGGCGGCGCCGGATGCGGGCAAGCAGCAGGCCTGGCAGGCGGCGCTCGACTATATGGGCCTGGAGCCCGGCCGGCCCATCGCCGGCACGCCCGTCGACCGCGTCTTCATCGGCTCCTGCACCAACAGCCGCCTCTCCGACCTGCGCGCCGCGGCCGAGATCGCGCGCGGACGCCGGGTGTCGGACCGTGTCACGGCCTGGGTCGTGCCCGGCTCGCAGATCGTGAAGCGCGACGCCGAGGCGGAGGGCCTCGACCGGGTCTTCCGCGAGGCCGGGTTCGAGTGGCGCGAGCCGGGCTGCTCGCAATGCGTGGCGGCCAATGGTGAGGTGGTGGCGCCGGGCGAGCGCTCCGTCTCCACCACCAACCGCAACTTCGTCGGGCGCCAGGGGCCGCGCGCGCGCACCCATCTGGCGAGCCCGGCCATGGCCGCCGCCGCCGCCATCGCCGGCGAGATCACCGACGTGCGCCGACTGGAGAGCTAGTGCAAATGGACCCCTTTACCAGTGTGACCGGCCCCGCCGCGCCGCTCATGGCGCAGAACGTGGACACCGACGTGATCATCCCGATCCGGCGCCTTTCCGACTATGGCCGCGACGAGCTCGGGCCCTATGCCTTCGAGAGCTGGCGCTATCTGCCGGACGGCGCGGAGAACCCGGAGTTCCTGTTGAACCAGGAGCCCTGGAGCGGCGCGCCGATCCTGCTGGCCGGACCCAATTTCGGCTGCGGGTCGTCGCGCGAGGGCGCGGTCTGGGCGCTGAAGTGCCTCGGCGTGCGGTCGGTGATCGCGCCCAGCTTCGGCGGCATCTTCTTCAACAACATGTTTCAGAACGGCATGCTGCCGGTGGTCCTCCCGGCGGAGACGGTGGAGCAGTTCGCGGAGATCTCGCGCACCGAGCCGGGCGTCCCCTTCACCGTGGACCTGGAGCGCAAGGTGGCCGTTCCGCCGAACGGAGCGCCCGCGCCCTTCGAGGTGGACGAGATGCGCCGCCAGGGCCTGCTCCAGGGGCTGGACGATCTGGGCCTGACCCTGAAGCGTGAGACCGAGATCGCCGCTTTCCAGAGCGCAGACGCGGAGCGCCGTCCCTGGATCTATCTGCCATGACCCGGCCGAAATTGGTGGTGCTCCCGGGCGACGGCGTCGGCCCGGAGGTGACGGGCGAGGCCTGCCGGGTGCTCGACTGGCTCAGGGCGGAGCGCGGCTTCGACTGCGAGGTGCGGGAGCACGCCTACGGCTTCTCCGTGTTCCGCGAGCACGGACGGCTGCTGCTCGACGAGGTGCTGGCCGATGCGCTGGCGGCCGACGCGGTGCTGTTCGGCGCCATGGGCGGGCCGGAGTACGACGACGTGCCGACGCCCGTGCGCCGCGCCGGCAGCGTGCTCAGATTGCGCATGGAGCTCGGCACCTTCGCCAATCTGCGCCCGGCCGTCGGGTTCCCGGAGCTTGCCGACGCCGTGCCCTTCAAGGAGAGCGTCATCGCCGGCGCCGACATCCTGCTCGTGCGCGAGGCCAATGGCGGCATCTATTTCGGCGAGCCGCGCGGCATCGAGACCATGGACGACGGTGGGCGCCGGGGGGTCAACACGCTGGTCTACGGCTCGCACGAGATCGCGCGGGTGGCGCGCATGGCCTTCAGCCTGGCGCGGCAGCGCAAGGGCCGGCTCTGCTCCGTCGACAAGTCCAACGTTCTGGAGTCCGGCGCGCTCTGGCGCCAGGTCGTGACCGAGACCCACGCGCAGGGCTTCGAGGATGTGGAGCTCAGCCACATGCTGGTCGACAACTGCGCCATGCAGCTCATCCGCGATCCGGCGCAGTTCGACGTCATCGTCACCACCAACATGTTCGGCGACATTCTCTCGGACGGCGCCGCCGCGATCATGGGATCGCTCGGCATGGCGCCGTCGGCGTCGCTCGGGGAGCCGGACGGCGACGGCCGCCGCCATGCGCTCTACGAGCCGGTGCACGGCAGCGCGCCCGACATTGCGGGCCGGGGCATCGCCAACCCGCTCGGCGCGATCTGGAGCCTCGCACTGGCGCTGCGCCATTCCTTTGACCGCGCTGGCGATGCGGCGCGGATCGAGCGCGCCATACGGAACGTGCTCGGCCGCGGCGTTCGCACGGCCGACATCGCCGGCGATCACCAGCCGGTCGGGACACGCGAGATGGGCGACGCTGTGCTCGCCGAACTCGCGGCCTTGAACGATGCCTCCGATGCGGCATCGCCTGCGACGGCTCAACTCTGACAGCGCCCCAGCCCAGGACGGCAGCAGAGATCCGAGCCCAGATCGACCTGCTAGAGCAACTTGCCGGCGCCCGACAGGACGCAGGCTGCTCTAGTGGAACTCGCGCTCGCGATTGATCTCGGCAGCGACATCCGCCGCAATGCGGCATCGTTCCAGCACATCGTCGATGAGATGAGCCGTACCGGGTGCAAGATCGTTGAGGCACGGATCACCGGCCATCGCCAAATAGACCTCCCGGAGCTTCTCGAGGATCTGGGGGACCGTTAACTGCGGCTGTTCCTCGACCCAAAAGCTTTGCAAACGACTATTCATAACTGACAACCCCCGGCCCTGCCTCAAGCCCCAGTCGCAGCGGCATAAGGCGCGCCTCCGTAAACGACCACTGTCACGGGTGCCGAAACATAAGGTTTTGCGCGGGTTTCGGACCCTGGCCGCATTGCCCACCCACTAAGAAGGTGTCCTATCAGCCAAACACTCGGTAAATTCCCCGTCTGTGATAATTGTCACTGACACCGCCGAAGCGCCGCCAGAGTGCACCGCAAATGGGCTCGCGGCGATTCGAGCGTTCAAAAATGCGTGAGAGGGAGTCAGCTCGAGAGATGCGGTGCGCGGCCTGCGAACTGTCTTGCGCGATCGTCCTCTTCGTGAGGAGGCGAAGGGAGGACACGTATCGAGAGTGGCGCTGTTTTGTGCAACCGGCGGGCTATAGCCCGTTGTCACTTCAGGATAGTATCTGGAAACCGGGACCATGGGCGCCCGGGAGCAGGGAGGCGGGTCTGTGTTGATGTCCAAGACGCAGGAACGGTCGCTCGCAGGCGTTGAGATGTTGTGTGCGCTCGACGAGGACGCGCGCAAGGCGCTGGAGCAGCGCTGCCACTGGCAGGTGTACTCGGCGGGGGAGGAGATCATCGGCTGGCAGGAAGCCTCGGACGATATCTATTTCCTGATCGATGGCTCCGCCCGGGTCGCCATCTATTCCGGCTCCGGCAAGCTGGTCGGTTTTCACCAGATCGAGCCGGGCGATCCGTTCGGAGAGTTTGCCGCCATCGACGGCCAGCCGCGCTCGGCCAACGTCGAGGCCGCGGCAGAATGCCTCGTCGCGCGTATGTCGTCCCAGCTGTTCTGGTCGACCCTCGAAAAGGAGCCCGCGGTCGTGGCCGCGCTCCTGAAGCGGCTGGTGGCGCAGATCCGCTCGCTGACCACGCGCGTCTTCGAGTTCAGCACGCTTGCCGTCAGCAACCGCATCCAGGCGGAGCTGCTGCGCCTCGCGCGCGACAACGGGATCGACGACAACACC
>JAKSBI010000203.1 GCA_022361215.1 Hyphomicrobiales bacterium
ATGCGGGCGTGCTGGGCCTCGGCGTCGCCTGGGGCTATCACCCGGTCGAGGAGCTGCGCGATGCCGGTGCGGGTCATGTCTGCGACGACTTCGCCGAGCTGCTCGCGCAGATCGCCGGCCGCTGGCTGCTGGATCGGGCCGCGGAGTGACGGGCCGGTCGAAAGGCGAGGGGGGATCGGCGCCCGATCCCGAGCGCGCGGTGCGAGCCGACGCCGAACGGCCGTTGCCGAAGCGGTTCTACGAGACGGCGCGGGCGGAGCGCTGCGACGACGGCTTTTTCATCCTGCTCGACGACCGGCCCGTGCGCACGCCGGCCAAGGCAGAGCTGCGGCTTCCGACCGCCGCGCTGTCCGAGGCGGTCGTGCAGGAATGGTCGGACCAGGAGACGGTCGTCGATCCGGCGACCATGCCCCTGACCAAGCTCGCCAACACCGCGATCGACCGCGTGCAGGGGCGCGAGCCCGAGATCGTCGAGGAGGTCGTGGGCTACGCCGGCACGGATCTGCTCTGCTACCGCGCCGACACGCCGGAGGAGCTGGTGGCGCTGCAAGCCGCGGCCTGGGACCCGGTCCTGGCCTGGATCGAGGCGCACCATGGCGCGCGGTTCGAGGTGGCGACCGGCATCCTGCATGTGGCGCAGTCCGATGAGAGCCTGGCCTGCATCCGCGCGCTGGCGGGCCGCTTCGATGCCTTCCGGCTGACGGCCCTGCACAACATGACCACGCTCACCGGCTCTGCGATCCTGGCGCTCGCCCGCGCGCACGGGCACCTGACCGCCGAGGCGATCTGGACCGCCGCCCATGTGGACGAGGACTGGCAGATCTCCAAATGGGGCGAGGACGCGGAGGCGCAGCGGCGCCGGGAGCTGCGCCGCCGGGAGATGATGTCTTCGTCCAAGCTGTTGGAATTGCTTGGAGAAATGGCAGGTTAAACCCGCTGAAATGATCCCCTGGTAGGGTTCGACTTCTCTAAATCGGAGCGGCGCGAAACAGGAGACGTCATGGACGACGGGGCAACCATTGGATGGATTGGCGCGATTGTGGGCAGTCTTGCAGGGCTCGCAGGCGCCGTCTTTGGATGCCGCGCCTCGCTCAAGAGCGCCCGGAACGATGCGCAGCGGCAGTTCCTCTGGACCCTGATTGCCGTTTCCACGGTACTGCTCGTCGTCTTCGGTGTTGCGATCTGGCTGACGGCGCTCGGCGTCTGGCCGCGCTGGGTCTATTGGCTGGCCATGGGGCTGTGGTTCGTCGGGCTCGGACCCGCGATCGTCTGGGGCAATCGCCGTTTGGGCCTGCTGGCGGGCCCCGGTCAGGGCGGCAACGGAGCCACCGCCTCCCGCTGAGCTTTATCCCTTCGGCCGCTTCCCGGCGCCTCGGCCCCCGTGCTATGGAGCCTTCACCAGAATGTTATCTTGGACCGGGGCGCCCCATGAAAGAAGTACTGGCTGAACTCGAGAAGCGTCGCGCCAATGCGCGCGTCGGCGGCGGACAGCGCCGCATCGATGCGCAGCACGCGCGCGGCAAGCTGACGGCGCGCGAGCGGATCGAGCTGTTGCTGGATGCGGACTCCTTCGAGGAGCTCGACATGTTCGTCGAGCACCGCTGCACCGACTTCGGCATGGGCGAGAGCAAGATCCCCGGTGACGGCGTGGTCACGGGCTGGGGCACCATCAACGGCCGCCCGGCCTATGTCTTCGCCAAGGATTTCACGGTCTTCGGCGGCTCGCTCTCGGAGATGCACGCCCAGAAGATCATGAAGGTGCAGGACATGGCGCTGCGCAACCGGGCGCCGATCATCGGCCTGTTCGACGCCGGCGGCGCGCGCATCCAGGAGGGCGTCGCGGCGCTCGGCGGCTATGGCGAGGTCTTTCTGCGCAACGTATTGGCCTCGGGCGTGATCCCGCAGATCTCGGTGATCATGGGCCCCTGCGCGGGCGGCGACGTCTATTCCCCGGCCATGACCGACTTCATCTTCATGGTGAAGGACACCTCCTACATGTTCGTCACCGGCCCCGACGTGGTGAAGACGGTGACCAACGAGGAGGTGACGGCGGAGGAGCTCGGCGGCGCCAGCGTGCACACTACCAAGTCCTCGATCGCCGACCGGGCCTACGAGAACGACGTCGAGGCGCTCCTGCAGATGCGCCGGCTGATGGACTTCCTGCCCTCCAACAACCAGTCGGGCGTGCCGGAGATCCCGACCCGCGACGGCCCGGACCGGGTCGAGCCGTCGCTGGATACCTTGATCCCGGACAACCCGAACCAGCCCTACGACATCAAGGAGCTGATCGGGAAGGTGGTGGACGAGGGCGACTTCTTCGAGATCCAGGAGGCGTTTGCCCGCAACATCGTCGTGGGCTTCGGCCGCATGGACGGCCGCACCGTCGGCTTCGTCGCCAACCAGCCCATGGTGCTGGCGGGCGTGCTCGATGCCGACGCCAGCCGCAAGGCGGCGCGCTTCGTGCGCTTCTGCGACTGCTTCGAGATCCCGATCGTCACCTTCGTCGACGTGCCGGGCTTCCTGCCGGGCACCGACCAGGAGTATGGCGGCCTGATCAAGCACGGCGCCAAGCTGCTCTTCGCCTATTCCGAGGCGACGGTGCCGAAGGTGACCGTGATCACGCGCAAGGCTTATGGCGGCGCCTACGCCGTCATGTCGTCGAAGCACATCCGGGGCGACCTGAACTATGCCTGGCCCTCGGCCGAGATCGCGGTGATGGGATCGAAGGGCGCGGTGGAGATCCTCTATCGCGCGGAGCTGGGCGACCCCAAGAAGATCCAGCAGCGCATCAAGGACTACGAGGGCCGTTTCGCCAATCCCTTCACCGCCGCGGAGCGGGGCTTTATCGACGAGTGCATCCTGCCGCGCAACACGCGCCGCCGCGTCGTCCGGGCCCTCACCATGCTGCGCCACAAGCAGGTGGAGAACCCCTGGAAGAAGCACGACAACATTCCGCTCTAAGTTATGGCCGATCCCCGATTTTTCATGATCGACGGCGCCCCGCAGCCGGTGGCGCCGTTCTCGCATGCCGTCGAGGTGGACGGCTGGGTGTTCCTCACGGGCCAGATGCCGACGGACCCGGACAATGCGGAGGCGCCGCTGCCCGAGGGCGTCGAGGCGCAGACGCGCCGCGTCATGGACAATCTGAAGATCGTGCTAGGCGGGCTCGGGCTCGGCCTCGGGCTCGAGCACGTGGTGCAGGCGCGCGTCTATCTGACCGAATTCGAGCGCGACTACCAGGCCATGAACGACACCTACCGGTCCTACTTCCCCGCAGACCGCCTGCCGGCGCGCACCTGCGTCGGCGTCACCGGCCTCGCCGTCGGCGCCCTGGTCGAGATCGACATGGTGGCCCGGCGGTCCTGACCTCGGCCATATATCTCGTCATGCCCGCTTTCGCAGGAATGACGGAGAGTATGAGGTCGGCCGAAGCGCCTCTCGATCAGCGCCGCGACAGGTCGCAGACGTCGGCGTCGCAGCGTTTCGGGCGCCAGAGCGGGCGTATCTTCAGAAACAGGCGATAGAGCATTTCGAAGAGCTGCACGAGGCCCGGCGCCGCCACGATCCGGCCCAGCAGCCGGGTCGACGGCAGCGCCGCCCACATGGCCGCGAAGGCGCGGGCGCCGGAGAGAATCCGGCCCGCAGGCGTCTGGACGTGGAAGCGGGCGAGCGCGTCCGCCTTGCTCAGCCCGGGCACCACCTCAGGCGTATCGATGGCACTGAGGTCGACCCAGCCGATCCGCTCCGCGCCTCTGCGGCGGCGGTAGAAATCGATCTCCCGCGTGCAAAGGGGGCAGGCGCCGTCATAGTAGACCGTGAGAACCTGCATCATGCATTGCCTCGCAAGCCGGGCTTGAGATCTTACCACGAACGGACGGCGACCGAGATCGTGACAGCCATGGACAAATCGATATGGTGTTCACCGTCTACGTCCTTCATGGGACAGCCGATCACCGGCCGAACCGACGGACGGCCGGCTCAGAGGAACGATCGCGTCGGCCAAATGGTTCCCCTCCCCCTGCCGTCAAGGCGAGGGTGGGGTGAGAGCATGGCCAACGAAAGAGCCAGATATCTCCGACGGAACCAGACCGATGCTGAGCGCAAGCTTTGGCGACACCCGCGGTCCCTGAGAGCGTCCGGTTACCACTTCCGAAGGCAGGTGCCGGTTGACGGCTACATTGATGCGCACCTTGAGGCACAAGGGTTCCGCGTTCCGGGGTTCTGGAATAATGAGGTGATGGACAATCTGGAAGGCGTGGCGCACATGATAGACAGGGCTTTGAAAGCGTCGCACGATCCGATACCCAGCACCCCATGATCGTCTCGCACAAACACCGCTTCATCTACATCAAGACCTACAAGACCGCGTCCACCAGCATGGAGGCGGCGCTGTCGGAGATTTGCGGGCCGGAGGACATCGTCACGCCGACGTCCGAGCAGCTGATGCGCACGCGGGCGAGCGGCCGGGCGCAGAACTACCGGCTGGATCATCCGCTGGTGCCGAAGCGGCCGCTCTGGCGGCGCCTGCTCCGCCGGCCCGAGCGCTTCTATCACCCGAGCGTCGGCTATTACGAGCACATGCCGGCCTGGCGCGTGAAGGCCTATCTGGGCGACGAGATCTGGTCGCGCTACTACAAGTTCACCTTCGAGCGGAACCCGTGGGACCGGGAGGTTTCCTGGTATTACTACAAGACCAAGAGCAAGGAGCGGCGCCCCAGTTTCGACGCCTTCCTGGCGGACAAGCGGCGCGCCTGGGTCGAGAACTACGATCTCTACACCATCGACGGGGCGCTCTGCGTCGATTATGTGGGTCGCTACGAGTCACTCACGGAGGACTTCAACAAAGCCATGCAGCAAATTGGCTTGGAAGGGAAAGTCGCACTGAGCCCCAGCAATCGCTCGCCCGATCACGGCAATCGCGAGTACCGGACCTATTACGACGACCGGACGCGCGCGCTGATGGGGGAGTGGTATGCGCGGGAAATCGCCGCCTTCGGCTATGAGTTTTGACGTCACGGCCGTGGCGTCGTTCGGCCCGCAAACCTTGATGTAAATCAAGATCCGTATCACCCAGCGCTGGATAATACGAACATGACCCTGACACGATTCGCATCCCAGACGCTCCTGGTCGGAGCGCTTGCCCTCCCGTTTTCGGCTTCGGTCGACGCGCAGCAGCATCCCGGAAAGCCCAATCCGAAGCGCGGCGCCGAGCTGGCGGTCAAGCTCTGCTCCAACTGTCACACCACGCAGGCGGACAACGCGGCGCGGGTGAAGGCGGACGTGCCGACCTTTCGGGAGATCGCCGCCCTCGACGATCAGACGGACGTGCGCATCACGGGCAAGATCATGATGCCGCGCCACCCCATGCCGAGCATCAACCTCACGCGGTCGGAGCTCGCCGACGTCGTCGCCTATATCCAGAGCCTGAAGGCGCCGAACTGACCATGGCGCGCGCGCCCGCGCGGGCGGTGCGTCTTTCGGGTGAGTTTACCGCCTCGGCGGCAGCGTCTAAAACGCTGGATCGACCTGCAATCGATCGATTGCAGAACCATTGATCGCTTCTAACATGCTGGAGCAGCTTAACCGCGTCCGATAGGACACAGGTTGCTTTAGAAGATCTCAGCTTCTCGCCGGGGCCGCCGTTCGATGTTCAAAAAGATTCTGATTGCCAATCGCGGCGAGATCGCCTGCCGTGTCATCAAGACCGCGCGCGCCATGGGGATCGCCACCGTCGCCGTCTATTCCGAGGCCGACCGGGATGCGCTCCATGTGGAGATGGCCGACGAGGCGGTGCCGATCGGGCCGCCCGCAGCGGCGAAGTCCTATCTGGCCATCGACAAGATCGTGAAAGCGGCGCGCAAGACCGGCGCCGAGGCCATCCATCCGGGTTACGGCTTCCTCTCCGAGAACGCCGCCTTCGCCACCGCCCTGGCCGAGGCCGGCATCGCCTTCATCGGGCCGAACATCAAGGCCATCGAGGTGATGGGCGACAAGATCGAGTCCAAGCGTTTCGCCGCCAAGGCCAAGGTCAACACGGTGCCGGGCTATCTCGGCGTCATCACCGACGCCGACGAGGCGGTGAAGATCGCCGAGGAGATCGGCTATCCGGTCATGATCAAGGCGTCCGCCGGCGGCGGCGGCAAGGGCATGCGCATCGCGCGCTCCCGCGACGAGGTGGCCGAGGGCTTCGCCTCCTCCATGTCCGAGGCCAAGTCGAGCTTCGGCGACGACCGCGTCTTCATCGAGAAGTTCGTCGAGCAGCCCCGGCATATCGAGATCCAGGTGCTCGCGGACAAGCACGGCAAGGCCATCTATCTGGGCGAGCGCGAATGCTCGATCCAGCGCCGCAACCAGAAGGTGATCGAGGAGGCGCCGAGCAGCTTCCTCGACGAAAAGACGCGGGCCGCCATGGGCCGGCAGGCGGTGGCGCTGGCCAAGGCGGTGGACTACGAGAGCGCCGGCACGGTCGAGTTCATCGTCGACCAGAAAAAGAACTTCTATTTCCTGGAGATGAACACGCGGCTGCAGGTCGAGCATCCGGTGACCGAGCTGATCACGGGCATCGATCTGGTGGAGCAGATGATCCGCGTCGCGGCGGGCGAGAAGCTCGCTCTCACCCAGAAGGGCGTGAAGCTCAAGGGCTGGGCCATCGAATCGCGCATCTATGCCGAGGATCCGTTCCGCGGCTTCCTGCCGTCGACGGGCCGGCTGGTGCGCTACCGTCCGCCGGAGGAGGAGACGGCACGCGGCCTCACCGTCCGCAACGACACCGGCGTCTACGAAGGCGGCGAGATCTCCATCCACTACGATCCCATGATCGCCAAGCTGGTCACGCACGGGGCCACCCGCAACGCCGCCATCGACCATATGGCGCGGGCCCTGGATGCGTTCTACATCGACGGGATCCAGCACAACATCCCGTTCCTCACCGCCATCATGCAGCATCCGCGCTGGCGCAAGGGCGCGCTCACCACCGGCTTCATCGACGAGGAGTATCCGGACGGCTTCGCCCCGCGCGCGCCGGAGGGAGAAGAGAAGGACGTTCTCTCCGTCGTCGCCGCCGCCATCGATCACCTGTCCAACCAGCGCCGCCGCCGGATCGACCAGCAGATGCACGGCCTCACGGTCCGGTTCGCCGAGAACCGTGTCGTGAACCTCGGGTTGGAAAGCCAGCCGGTTCGGGTGGAGGGCGGCCTGGACGACGCCATCGAGGTGACGCTGCTGACGGCCAAGGGCAAGAAGCGCAAGCGGTTCACGGTCGAGAGCGAGTGGTGGTTCGGCGATCCGGTCTGGTTCGGCCGGCTGAACGGGGTCGAGGTCGCCGTGCAGGTGCGCCCCATCGCCAACGGTTACGATCTGGCCTATCGCGGCATCCACGCGCCGGCCCACGTCTATACGACACGCGAAGCGGAGCTCGCGGCGCTGATGCCCGTCAAGGAGGCGCCGGACACCTCCAAGCAGCTACTCTGCCCTATGCCCGGCCTGGTGGTGTCCATCCATGTGGCCGAGGGGCAGGAGGTGAAGGCGGGCGAGGCGCTCTGCGTGGTCGAGGCCATGAAGATGGAGAACATCCTGCGCGCCGAGCGCGACGGCGTCGTGGCCGGTGTCCTGGCCAAGCCCGGCGACAGCCTCGCCGTCGATGCGGTGATCATGGAATTCGAATAGGCCACGGCCCCGTGCATTACTATTTCGCCTATGGGTCGAACATGCTGCCGGCGCAGATGGCGGACCGTTGTCCGGGCGCGCAGGCGGTCGGCCCGGCCATGCTGCCGGGCTGGCGCTTTCACATCACGACGCGCGGCTCGGCCTCCATCGTGCAGCGGCGGGACGGCGTGGTGCACGGCGTGCTCTGGCGCTGCAACCCGGCGCATTTCCACAGCCTCGACCGCTTCGAAGGCGTACACTGGGGGAACTACCGCCGCCGCCTGGTGATGCTGGAGGACCATCCAGAGCGCAGCCTGCCGGTGGTGACCTATGTGAACGGAAAGACCTATCCCGGGCGGGCACGGCCCAACTATCTGCTCACCGCCGTGATCCCCGGCGCCCGCGCCTTCGGACTGCCTCATGCCTACA
Organism: Hyphomicrobiales bacterium; assembly: GCA_022361215.1. GTDB lineage: Bacteria > Pseudomonadota > Alphaproteobacteria > Rhizobiales > Methyloligellaceae > JAKSBI01. The sequence continues at coordinate 8,074 of JAKSBI010000203.1, forward strand.
TCGCCGAGCTCGAGAGCTGGTTGCCGCGCCGGATTGTCGCGGATCTGGGCAGGCGCCATCGCGGCCGCACGAAGCCTGTTCGGTTCCCCCGCTGAGCCGGCGGCGGGATCGCCCGGCATGAGCGAGACCCCGGAGGAAACGCGCACGGTCCATGTCCGCATCGAAGGCCGCGTGCAGGGCGTCTGGTTCCGAGGCTGGACGGCGCAACTGGCGGGAGAGCTGGCGCTCTCGGGCTGGGTGCGCAACCGGCGCGACGGCGCGGTCGAGGCCGTGTTCTCCGGTCCCGCCGACGCCGTCACGGAGATGCTGCGGCACTGCGCCGACGGCCCGCCCGCGGCCCGGGTCGCACGCGTCCGGATCGTCCAGGAGGGCGGCGGCGGCCCGCCGGGCTTCGAGGTGAAGCCGACCGTTTAGCGAATTGTCGCGACGGCTTTACTCGGCCAGCGGCCGCGTCGGCCCGAAGACCGTCTCGAAGGCGGTGCGCAGGGCCAGGTCGGCGTCGGCCATGGTCACCGGCAGGCCCAGATCGACCAGGCTGGTGACGCCGTGCTCGCGCACGCCGCAGGGCACGATGCCCGAGAAATGCTCGAGATCCGGGTCCACGTTCAAGCTGACGCCGTGGAACGTGACCCAGCGGCGCACGCGCACGCCGAGGGCGGCGATCTTGTCCTCGCGCCCGGCGCCGAGCTCGGGACGGCGCACCCAGACGCCGATCCGGTCGTCGCGGCGCTCGCCACACACGTTGAACGCCGCCAGGGTCTCGATCAGCCAGGTCTCCAGCGCCCGCACATAGGCCCGCACGTCGGGCCGGCGCCGCTTCAGGTCCAGCATGACATAGGCCACCCGCTGGCCCGGCCCGTGATAGGTGAACTGTCCGCCGCGTCCCGTGCGGTGCACGGGGAACCGGTCCGGCGCGATCAGATCGGCCGCGTCGGCGCTGGTACCGGCGGTGTAGAGCGGCGGGTGCTCCACGAGCCAGACGCGCTCTTGCGCGCGGCCCTCGGCGATATCGGCGGCGAGCGCCTCCATCCTGCGCACGGCCGCGTCATACGGCACCGGCGCATCGCTCACGCACCAGTCCACGGGGCTGTCCGGGCGGCGCATGGCCGCCTCGCGTGCCAAAATCTCACCAGGCTTTACCAACCGGTAACCTCAGTCGTGGAAGAGTGGCTGCCAACGGTCGAGCGGCTCGCACGAAACGACCGTCACTCCAGTGATCCAAGAGGGAGGATCGTCAGTTTGAGCGATGTGATGGATTCGATCAATACTATCCCAATCGAGCTGACGGTCGTGCTCGGCACGGCCTCGATGCCCATAAACCATCTCCTGAAGATGGGACGCGGCGCCGTCATCGAGCTCGACACCAATGCCGACGACGATGTCATGATCCTGGCGAACAATACACCGATTGCCATGGGCGAGGTCATCGTGCAAAACGACAAGATCGCCGTTTCGGTGAAGGACAAGCTGGCCAGCCGGAATAGCTGAGCCGCGGGCCCGTCTCATTCGCTCGCTTGCCGGAGCCGAGTCGGTTTGCTACATGAAACCCAGGCTCATCCGAGCTGCTGGTTAGCTTTCGCGGTCGTGGCGGAACTGGTAGACGCGCAGCGTTGAGGGCGCTGTGGGCATTGCCCGTGGAGGTTCGATTCCTCTCGACCGCACCATTTCCCTTTCCAGCGCCCGGTCCGCCGTACCGGCGGCCGGGGGCCTGCGCCGGCGGTCCCACCTGATCCTCGTCATGATCGGCTAGCGCACCCGGACGGGCGCGGGCAGGGCCTGCACCGTCGCCCGAGGCCATCGGCCTTAAAGGCCGCCAATGCATTCAAGAATATAATCGGGACAAGAGCTGGGAAGGCCGGCCATCTGACATCAGCATGAATGCACAAGGAAAACATGACTTTGATCGTCGAGTTTAATATCCTTGATGACCAACTCGCGGCTGCAAGCCTGGAACCGATCTAAACTACTGATGTTGAATATGAAATTCGTTTGGACTATGGCCTTGGATCACGTGTCTGATCGACTGCGGTCGTCGGTAACGGCGTGATTGGGGCGAAACCGGTGCTGGCAACGGAGACAAATGTAAGAGGTTCGAGCAGCGGTCATCACGTTCGTCGCTGCCGCAGAATTCCCCCTGAGTCCTACCGCGGGCGCATGTCGAGTGTCGCGTAACAGAGGCCGCGATGAAGGACGACCCGAACATGCGCATGACCTTGTATCTCGCCAAGCGCGCGGTGCTGGTCGACTATGCCTCGCGCATGCTCGGCTCTCGCGACGTGGCCGAAGAGGTCGTGCAGGAGGCCTTCATAAGGTTCGTCCCCGCATCTGCGGACGAGCCGACGGAGCCGCAGTCTGCGAGCTATCTCTTCCGGATCGTCCATAATCTCGCCCTGGACATCCTGCGCCGCAAGAAGATGGAGGACAGCCAGAAGGGCTACAACGCGCCGTCATGGGCACGGCCGCAGGCCGAGCCGACCCCGGAGGAGGCATTGCTGCTGTGCGAAGGGGTGCGCCGCTCCATGGATATGGTTGCCGAATTGCCGGAGGACCAGCGCGTGGCCCTGGAAATGCACCGCTTCGGCAATTATACGCTCGAGCAGGTTGGCGAGCATCTCGGCGTTTCCGTCTCCACCGCGCATCGCCTCGTCCGCAGGGCCCTGGCGACCATAGCGCTGCGCCTCGACCGTGAACGCTGATAAGGCTAGTGTAAAACCGATGGTGAGGGATGGACACGCGGGTGGCGCAAGACGATCCCAGGTGGCGGATCGGTGAGTCGCCACGTGTGCCCGGAGGGGAGCTTGGGTGCCGTTGAAGGGGCAAGCTGAGGAACAGGCCCTGTTCGAGGAAGCGGCGGATTGGCTGCTGACCCTTGAGAATGTGTCGGAAGGCTCGCCGACGCTTGACGAGTTCGGGGTCTGGCTGTCCTCCTCGCAGGACCATCGCCGCGCCTGGAATCGCGTCAATCAGACCTGGAACATGCTTGGCGCCGGCAAGGCGCTTCAGGAGCGAGACGGACGGGACGCCTGTTCGGCGGTTGCCTCCCGTCGCGCCATATCCGGCGCTGGCAAGGCCAGGCGGCCCGCCTTCGCCGCCGCAAGGCGCAGGCCCTATCGAACCGCGGCGGCCCTCGGCCTGGCGATGGCCGTCATCGCCATGGTCTGGCTCGTCGCTCCGACCGTCCTCATAAAGATCCGTGCCGACCATCTCACCGCCGCCGGCGAGATCGAGAGGGTCCGGCTCGCCGATGGCAGCATGATCGATCTCGGCGGCAGCAGCGCGATCAGCGCCGATGTGAACGCGCGCCAGCGCACCGTCACCCTGCTCGCCGGCGAGGCGTTCTTCGACGTCACGGCCGATGCCGCGCGCCCTTTCGTCGTCGACGTCCGCGGTCTCGAGTTGCGCGTCCTCGGCACCGCCTTCGATGTCAAGGTCACCTCATCCGGCACGACGGTCGCGCTGCTGCACGGGTCGGTCGAGGTCGATCCCGCCGGTGGGGACACGGCCAGGACGTTGAAACCCGGCGAGATGCTCCGGATGGACCACGATACCGGCGCCGTCACGGCCGGCGAGATCTACCCGGAGGATATCGGCGCATGGCGTGAGGGCCGCGTGTTCCTCGACGACGTCACGGTCGGCGCCGTCGTCGAGACGATCCAGCGTTACCACAAGGCTTGGATCTCCATCCCCGACCGCGGGCTTGCGGCCCGCAAGGTCAGCGGCCTTTTCGATCTCCGCGATCCCGATGCCGCCCTGACCGCTCTGGTCCGTCCGTTTGGCGGAAAGGTGCGCTCGCTCACGCCCTTCGTGCGCGTGATTACCCGGCTCTAGCCGATACCCGACAAAAAAAGTCACTTTTTTTTAGGAATTTCGTGTCTGCGCGAAAAATCGCGAATCCCATCCGTCTTTAGGTTTGGAAACGCATGCCCACAGGGGCGGCATGCGTCGACAACAAAAAGAGGGACGGTGGGGCGTATGCAGCCGAAAAATGTAAAGAGTAGAAGAAAGGCCAATTGGGAGAGGGGACTTGCGGCCGCGATAGCGCGGCTGCTTCTTGGGGGCGCGGCCTGTGCTTTCATCGCCGCGCCATGGCCCGTCGTGGAGACGGCCTCCGCGCAGACCGTCCAGGTTCATGGCGCCGACGTGTCGTCGCCGCACAGATTCGACATACCCGTCCAGCCCTTGACGAGGGCGTTGGCGCTGTTCGGCCGCCAATCCGGCCTACAGGTCGTCTTCCCCGCGGAGGTGTCGCGCGGCGTGCGCTCGACCGCCGTCGTCGGCACCTTCACGCCGCAGCAGGCTTTGGCCCGGCTTCTGCAGGGCACCGGTATCGATTGGCGAGTGACGCGCGAGGGCGCCTTCGTCGGAGGCGGTCAGGCCGCGGGCGGAGATCCGGGGCCCGAAGACGGTTCGACGCCTCTCAACCCCATCACGATCATCGGCAGGGGCGATCGCAGCGCCGCCTCGGGGTCGGGCTATCGGGGCACGCCGGACTGGGTTTACGAGACGCCGGCCAGCGTCAGCGTGATTTCGCGCGAAGCCATCGAGAGCAGCCCGTCGCGGACCGCGCGCAACCTGTTCGACACCGTCGCCGGGGTCAATGCCAACCACAGCGAGGGGCAGAACCCCGGCATAAGCATCAACATCCGCGGTCTTCAGGATCAGAATCGCGTTGTCACGATGATCGACGGCGCGCGGCAGAATTTTCAGCGCGCCGCTCATGGTTCGACCCAGCGGACCTACGTCGACACGACCTTCGTCCGACAAGTGGAGATCGAGAAGGGCGGAACGTCGGCTGTCGGCGGCGCGGGCGCGCTCGGCGGCACGGTGAATTTCCGCACGCTCATTGCAGACGATCTGATCGCGCCCGGCCAGCGCTCGGGCGTCGAGCTGAGCACGACGACCGGCACGAACGAGTACAATCTCCACGGCTCCGCCTCGGTGGCCGCGCATATCTCCGACAGAGTCTCCATTCTCGGCGGCATCAGTCATAAGGACATCGGCGCCTACGACATCGGCGAGAACGGCACGATCGACCTCTATGAGGGGACCTACAGAGACGAGGGGCTGCTTTTTACCGGCTCGGAGACTTGGTCGAGCCTGCTCAAGGCCGAGGCGGACATCACCGATAACGCCTGGCTGACCTTGGGATGGTTCCGCAACCAGGTTCAGTCGAGCCAGGGGATATATCGAGACGCCCCTGACACGACAGTCTTTAAGAGGGAAGACGAGCAGGATATTGTCAATAATACCCTGACGTCGTCTTTTAAATGGGATCCGGAGAGCGATCTTATTTATGTCGATAGTCAGGTTTGGTATACGAAAACCAAGAACAAAGAGAAGCGCGGCGGCCGCACGTTCGATCGGTTGGGGAATTTTACCGATGTCGTTTACGAGCTGGCGACATATGGCGGTAGCCTCCAGAACACCAGCCATCTTGCTCTCGGTTCCGGACATCTCTCGCTCAACTATGGCGTCGAGGCCTTTCGCGACGACGGCGAAACGACCGCGCCGAAGATAATCTCCCCGAGCACCGGCGCGGATCTCAGCTACGGCTATGCCGGGATGAACCCGAGCGGTCGTCGCGATGTCGTCAGCGGCTTCGCCAATGCAACACTGGATTACGACGACTGGCTGACCGTCTCAGGCGGACTGCGCTACGATCATTTCGATCTCGCCGGCACGACGAGGATATTCGGAGATCGGACACGGACGGTGGAAACGGTGGAAGTCGTGGTGCCGGGGGGACCATGCTTCACTGTCAATCACCCCGCATTGGGGCCAATTCAAGTTTGCCCCCCCGATATCACGGTGGAAGAAACGGTGTATGGGCCATGGGTGCAGGACACCGCCTCCGTGGATGTCGATCTCGCCGGCAGCGCGGTCCTGCCGACGGCCTTGATCGCGGTAAAGCCTTTCGACTGGCTCCAACCATTCGTCAAGTATTCCAAGAGCTATCGTCCGCCCACGATCATGGAGGCCTTTGTCACCGGTGGGCATCCCGGCGGCTCGAGCAACGAGTTCGCGCCGAATCCCTGGCTCGAGCCGGAGCAAGGCCGGACATGGGAAATCGGCGTCAATCTCTCCCAGGACGGCCTGCTCCTGGCGAATGACAAGCTCCGCATGAAAGTCGTCGGTTTCGATAGGGAGATCGAAGACTACATTACGGTCGGCCTGATTTATCGCCCTGAGACCGACTTCGAATACAACACTTATGTCAATCTCGACGGCATAACGCGGATGAAGGGCCTCGAGTTCGAGGCGAACTACGATGCCGGCCTTTTCTACATAGGTGGAGCTTTCACCTATATCGATACGGACTGGGCCGATACCTACAGATACAACGGCGAGTTATTCGAGGCGGAGCCAGGCGTCATTTTCGTGCCGCCCGAGAGGCAGGTCACCATCGACGCCGGCGTGAGGGTGTTCGACCGAAGGCTGGTCGCGGGCGGTCGTGCAACCCATGTGACGCCGGGCGTGCCGGCCTACGGCGTCCTCGGCAGTACCTATGTGACCGACGACTACACGGTCTACGACCTCTACGGCTCCTTTGCATTGAACGAGCATGCGGAGCTGCGGTTCGCGGTCAACAATGTGACCGATGTGGCTTACGTGCCGGCGCTTGGCGAATGGATCCTCCCGGCGCCGGGCCGGACGATCATCGGATCCCTCGATTTCAGGTTTTAGCGCACAACCACGGCTGTCCGCCGTGGAACCGAGGTTCGTCAGGAGACGGACAAACAGAGGTTCGTCGCAAGACGGACAACGAAGTGACCAAGCGGAATAAGGAGATGCGAAATGGTTGCTACGATTACCTTGACCAGCGCAAGCAGCGACTTGTTAGGCTACCTTGAGAACGACTGGCTGCCGGGCTTCAACGATCCCACCTTCGGGGATTTCTATCAGAACTTCGATCCGATGGACCCGGCGAAGGTCTACACGCAGTGGGGTGCCGGAACCAGCACCAACTCAGCGGTCGTGCTGGACGGCTCGTTTACATACGTTCAAGGCGATCTGACCGGTACCGTCGACACGTTGACCTTCGGCGATGGCCTGACGGGATCCGGCTCGACCGGGTTCGGTGTGGGCACTCCGGAGCTTTCCATCGATTTGGGCGGCGCAAGCGCGACCAACACGTTCGACTTCGCCATCTACAACATCTCGGTGAACGGCAGCCTCTCCGCGACCCCCAATGGCCCCGGCTTGTACGACTATTTTGCCGAAGTCGGAACCAATCAAATCGGTACGTCCGGCAACGACAAGCTCTACAGCTTTGCCGGAGACGATAGCCTTACGGGGGCGGCCGGCGACGACACATTCGTCTTCGAGGACAACTTCGCCAACGACACCATCACCGACTTCGGCACGTCGACCGGCAATGACGATCTCCTCGATCTCACCGGAGTGTCTGCCATCACCGACTCTATGGACCTGATCTTCAATCATAGCAATTGGACCGACACGACCGGCGTGCTGACGATCACCGACGGCGCCAACGATATCCAGCTCACCGGCTATGTGGGCAGCGACATCTTCACGCTCGTCAACGGTGGCAATGTTGTCGTCTGAGACCTCGCTGAAATGCTGGTCTGAAAAATCGCTGTAGTGTTGACACCCCCACAGCGGACACCGCCGCAGCCTCGGGCTGCGGCGGTGATCGAGCTTTCAGACCAGCGAGGCTCACATAGGGTTGCCGGCCGGCCGCGTCAATGGTCGGGACAGGCCCTGGACCGATCTGCGAGAGCCGATGCAGGCGACGTACCCGATCAAGGAAAGCTCAGGCGCCATGCGGCCGGTCCAGAACACGCCTCGGTCTGACGCCCTGAAAATCCCGGGCCTGACACCGACCGTCGCGGCAATCGCGCTGATCAGCGGCGCGATCAATCTGCTGGCGCTGACCGGGCCTCTGTTCATGCTCCAGGTCTACGACCGCGTTCTTTCGAGCCGCAGCCTCTCCACGCTGGTCGGCCTCGCGATCCTGGCCGCCGGGCTCTACGCCTTCCAGGCCGTCCTCGACATCGTCCGCTCCCGCGTGCTGCTTCGCATCGGCGAGCGCTTCGATCATCAGGTCTCGGGCCGCGTCCATGAGGCCGTCATTCGTCTGCCGCTCCATGCGCGGCTCCCCGACGACGGTCTTCAGCCCCTGCGCGACCTCGACAATGTGCGCGGCTTCCTCACGGGCCACGGCCCGACGGCCCTGTTCGACCTGCCGTGGATGCCGCTCTATCTCGCGATCTGCTTCGCCTTCCATGTCTGGCTCGGCATGACCGCGCTCGTCGGCGCGATGGTGCTGGTCTCGCTGACGCTCCTCACCA
>JAKSBI010000661.1 GCA_022361215.1 Hyphomicrobiales bacterium
AATCCTCCGAGGCGCAGGTCGAGTATGAGAGCTTCACCGAGGAAGTGACCGACATTCCGGCCGAAGAGCGCCTCGCCCGCGCCCTGAACGACCGCCTCTGGGACCGTCGCTCGGGCACCCCGCGCTGAGCGCGCCGGGCCGACCCGAAATCGACTGCGAACGGTGACAAGGTACGTCACCCATCTCCGTCGGTCCCGTACCCGCTTTCGCGGGCACAGGCTCCAGCGGGAAGCCATTCCACCTCGCCATCCGGCAGGCAGCATCGGCTCACGTTAGACGACAGGGGTCCGACCCCTATGTCCTTGTCACAGGGCAGCGCGGCTGTCGCTGCCCGATGTCTTTCGGTCGACGGCGCGCCGGTTGAGGGCTATAGCGTGTCGCCCGCGTCGCGCGCCGGCCGGCGGTGCGCGCCAGTCTCCGAACCACACGATTGCGCCGGGAGCATCGATGGCATGACCCTGTTCGAGGACTACGGACTGCATGAGCTGATCAACGCCAGGGGCGTGTTCACGCCGCTCGGCGTGTCGCGCACGCCCGAACCGATCATCGAGGCGGTGGCGGAGGCGCTCAGGCACTTCTTCGATATGGCGGAGCTGCAGGAGGCCACCGGCCGCACCATCGCCGAGATCGCCGGCTGCGAGTGGGGTGCCGTCACCAACTGTGCCGCGGCCTCGATCACCATCTCCGTCGCCGCCGTTATGGCCGGCACCGACGCGGAGAAGATCGCCCGCCTGCCGGACACGACGGGCATGGCGGACCGCGTGGTCATCCAGGCCGGCCATCTGGTGGACTACGGCCAGCCCATCGAGCAGGCCATCCGCCTGGCGGGTGCGGAGCCGGTGGTTGCGGGCACGGCCGAGCGCTGCACGCCGCAGGACCTCGAAACGGCGCTCAAGTCCGGGAATGTCGCGGCTCTCGTGGTCGTCGATTCCCGGCTCAATTTCGGCGAGACGGTGCCACCCGCACAGGCCGTCGCGCTGGCCCATGCGGCGGGCCTGCCGGCCATTCTGGACGGAGCGGCGCAGGACCTTCGCCTCGACGCGCTGATCGCCACGGGCGCCGACCTGATCGCGGTCAGCGCCCAGAAATATCTGAGCGGGCCGACCGCGGGCCTGGTCTTCGGCAAGCGCGCCCTGGTCGACGCCGTCAACGCCCAGGGCAAAGGCATCGGACGCGGCATGAAAGCCGGCAAGGAGGCGGTGTTCGGCGCGCTGGCGGCGCTGAAGCTGCGCCAGACGATGGATCTGGCCGCGTGGGAGACGGTCAAGACGCGGGAAGCGGAGGCGTTCGCGGCCCGCATCTCCGGTCTCGCCGGCGTCGCGACCGAGCTGGTGCCGGACCCGACGAAAGGCCCCTTCTGCCGGGTCCACGCGACCATCGATGCCGCCGTCGCCGGCAAGTCGGCCGGGCAGGTCATCTCGGAGCTCGGCGCGGGCGAACGCCCCATCTTCGTCTACGCCGAGCCGCGCTGGCCCGATACCATCGTGCTCGAGCTGATGGAGCTGACGGAGGCGGAGCGCGAGGCGGTCGCGGCGCGGCTCGAGGCGATCCTCGCCTAGAGCCTGTCTCCCGAAAGTGGATACCGGTTTCGGGACAAAAGACATGCTTCAACAAAGAGCTAGAGCAGTGGCGCGAACCAGAATGATCGCGACAGGCTCTCGAGCCTTTCCGGCTTCGTGAACCCATTCGCGGCGTCGAGGGAGGATGACCGGCAACTTGCCACCGCCCCCGTCATTCCCACGAAGGGGCACAGGTGTCCGGGATGACGCCCAGAGAGGTGCCGTCGCCCGCAGCCATTGATCCTGGTAATCACCGGATATCGAATATCGATTTCGGCACCGGCGCTCGCCTTGCAAGGCTAGCGGGGCATGGCGCGGCGCGCATCGGCGTGCTGCGCCCCCAACGGGAGGGCTCCCGCATGAGACTCAAGCAGGTCCTCGAACGGACCGTTCCGATTTCGAGATATGCGGACCCGTCGATCCCGTCGGGGGACCTCGATACCAGTCTCGTCGCGGTCGTGACCGACCGGGTCGTCGAGGGCAGACCCGTCGTGGGATACGGCTTTGCGTCGATCGGGCGCTTTGGCCAGGGCGGGCTGATCAGGGACCGGTTTGCGCCCCGCCTCCTGGCGGCGCCCGACTGTCTCATCGACCCGGACAGGGGCGCGCCCGATCCGTTCCGGGCCTGGCATGCGATGATGCAGGGGGAGAAGCCCGGCGGTCATGGCGAGCGCAGCGTTGCCGTCGGCGCCCTCGACATGGCCATTTGGGATGCCTGCGCCAAGACCGCCGAGCTACCGCTCTACAGGTATATCCAGCGGCATCTCGACTGCGAGGCCGAGATCAAGCCGGTCCCCGTTTACGCCGGAGGCGGCTACTACTTTCCCGAGAACGACAGGGAGCGGCTGCGCGACGAGATGCAGATGTTCGTCGCCGACGGCTTCACGCATGCGAAAATCAAGATCGGCGGAGAACCGATCGATGACGACGCGAGGCGGATCGAGACCGCGCTGGAGGTGTTGGGCGATGGCGCCCGGCTGGCGGTCGACGCCATCTATGCCTACACGCGCGACGACGCCTTGGCCGCAGCCCGTGAGATCGAGCGGTTCGGCCTGTGGTGGTTCGAGGACATCTGCGACCCGCTCGACTTCGAGACCGTGGCGGCGGTCGCCGGCCGCTACCGGGGCGCCATTGCAGCCGGGGAAGCGCAGTTCTCGATGGCCGACGCGCGCAACCTGATCCGATATGCGGGGCTGCGGCCCGATCGCGACATCCTGCTTTTCGACATCACCCATTGCTACGGGCTTCCGGAATATCTCGGCATCCTTCGGATGGCCGAATCGCTCGGCTGGGCGCGAAAGTCCTTTTTCCCCCATGGCGGCCATCTCTTTACCCTGCATGCCGTTGCGGCCCTGGGCTTGGGCGGCGCCGAGATCAACCCGCATAACTTCCAGCCGTTCGGGGGGCTGACCGACGAGGCGCGTGTCGTTGCCGGCCATACGTCGCCTCCGGAGATGCCCGGTATCGGGTTCGAAGGGAGACAGGCGCTCGCGGACATGTGTCACGACCTGCGAAAGCAGGCGGGCCTCTGACGGGCCGGGGCTGCGACACCCCGACAGCCTTTCGGGTGGTCTACCGCGCCCTCGATTTTCGTCATGCCCGGACCTGATCCGGGCATCCATTCCACTGGCCCCTCAGCGAGATCGAGAGGCAAATGGCATGGATTGCCGGGTCAAGCCCGGCAATGACGACGGTTAGATACAGACTGCGCTCAAATCCCGGACACCACTGCGCTTTCGCGGGAATGACGGGAGAGAAAGAAGCAGTCCCGTCAAACAGGAACCGCCCTAGTCGCGGCCGGAGCCCGGTGGCCTCACCACCAGCGGCAGCGTGTCCAGCAGCCCCAGCGGCCGCAGCAATTGGCCCAGGTGCAGCCTGCGGCCGGCTTTTCGGTCGCGGCCTTGCCGAGCTTCTCCCGCACGTCCCTGATCCGCGCGATGAGCGTCGGGTCCTGCCCTTTCGCCGCCACCTTGCCGGCGAGCTTCAGGATATCGGCGCGCGAGAAGATCACCGGCAGGTTGCCGGTGGGCTCGCCCGTGCCGGCCGAACGGGGGTCCATGTTGACGGGCTGCGGGACCTCGGCCGAGAAGTCGATCCGGTCGGGCAGCTTCGACATGATCTCGACGACCGAGAGCAGCTTGCGCGCATCCTCGGTCCGCTTCGCGGATTCGAACAGCTCGCGCGCCTGCAAGGCCAGCTCGGACTCCGCGGCGCTGCGCGTCTCCGAGACGTCGCCCAGCTCGTTCGTCACGGCCTGCGCGAACGCCATCGACGGAAGCATCAGGGCGGCTGCCAAGACCAATGCAGCCCCAGTCAAGGTGCGGATCGACATCGTCTACCTCTGAGTTTGGTCATTGCGCCCCGGGAGCCAACATGTAGCACCGATTGCCCGAGATCCAAACAGGCGCCGGGTCGTGACGGCCAAGTGTCGCTTTCGCCGTCGCTCCGGGGCAGTCTGGCGCAGTTTGTGACGAGAGAAAGGCTCTCTTTAGCTGCCTTTGCAGACGTCCTCGACGCCGGCGGTGGCCAAGCCGGCCAGATCGTAGGCTTTCAGGCGACCGCAAAGCTCGGTCTTCAGGTCCCCGGGCTGCCAGATCGAGAGCCAGGCGCCGTGCTTCGCGGTGACGGTCGCCAGATAGCGGCCGTCCGCCAGGAAGGCGGCGCCGAGAACCCTGGACTTGTGCAGCACCCGGGCTTGCAGCTTGCCCGTCTCGGTGTCCCAGATCTCCAGCGCGGGCTCCTCGGTCTCCTGCCCGCCGCCGCCCGGGATCGACAGTGCCGCCAGACGGCCGTCGGCAGAGACGATGCCGAAGGCGATCTGCTCGCTCTTGTGCCGCCAAAGATGCTTGGGCTGGAAGGACTTGACCGTGCCCTCGTCGGATTTCAGTGAAACCCTGACGGCGCCGGTGTCCGCGTCGCTGTCGAGCGTCACCTCCAGCGCCTCGGAGAACGTGTGCGCCGGCAGCGCCGGGCCGCCGCCGGAGACCGGGACGAACCGGCTTTGCCCGCGATCGTAGCGGTAGGCGGCGCCGCTTCCGCTGCGCTCCCAATTGGACCAGCGCACCTGCCGGACCGCGCCGTCCCGGCCCGCCAGCAGCACCCGCGGCACCGCCGCGTCGAAGCCGATGGCGGCCCCCTCGATCGCGTCGCGCTCGCCCAGGAAAGCCAGGTGATGGCCAGCCAGGCTGCGCCACACGGAGACGATCGGCCCGCTCGCCTCGGGCGGCTGTCCGGGCGCTTCCGGCCCACCGGCCCGGGGCGGCGGCAGGGCGAGCGTGATCAGCGAGCTGCCGGTCCGGTCGAGCCGATAGCTGACGATGCGGAACGGGAAGCGGAAGGCGCTGGTCAGGTCCTTGAAGGAGTCGAGCTTGACCACATAGGCGCGCTCCTCCCAGCCCTTGAACAGGCGGCCGGCGCCCAGGGCCGTCTCGTCCGCCGGCATCCAGCGCGCGGTCGCGCGCGGCGCCCGCCAGATCTCCACCGGGCCGCCGATCGCCGTGCTCGCGAAGCGCACGTCGCAGGCGGGCGGGCCCGTTCCGGAGAGCTTCCAGGCCAGCAGGCCCGTGGCGCGCTGGTCGATGGCGACGAGCGTGTCCTGGTCCGCGCAATAGTGCAGCCCCGGCCCCTCGCTGCGCGGCCTGGGCTGGAACTGCGGCATCCAGGGCAGCCGGTGCGTGGGGCTGACGACCGGGCGGTCCCCCGTCGCCGGCATGTCCAGGGACAGCCGGTAGGCCCAGATGAAGCTCTCCTGACTGGCATAGAGCGCGAACAGCGCGCCGCCGTCGCCGGGCACCAGAGAGAGAAAGCGCAAGGTCTCGCTGATCGCCGCCGTCCTGTTCGTCACCCTGACGCGGCCGGTCCTGTAGGCGTCCCGGTCCGCGGTCTCGGCGCAGCGCCCGATGGCGCAGACCAGGAACCGGCCGCCGGCCGTGGCCACCGCCACGTTCCGCGAGTCGCCGCTGACCGCCAGCGCCAGGCCGCCATAGTCGGTCACCTGCCACGGAACCGCGACCTGATCGACCTGGGCGCCGCCGGCCACGTCCCAGACCAGGATATAGACCTGCTCCTGGCCGTCGGCGCTCAGTACCGTCACCGTGGCGGCCAGATAGCGGCCGTCCGGGCTGAACTTGATCTCCAGCACCGAGGCCTCGCGCAGGCTCGCAGGCGCAAGCTCGCTCCGGGGCAGGTCCGGGCCCTCGCCGACGCCGCGCACCGGCCTGAGCGAGACGATCAGCTCGTAGCGGACCGCTCCGCCGCGCTCCACCTGCTTTCCGCCCGCCAGCGCGAACTGACGGCCGTCCGGCCGGATGGCGACGGCCGAGTAGCTGCCCTGCACAGACGCGCCCCGCGCCCGCGGGATGTTGCCGATGTCGCGCTGGATCTCGGTGTGGAGCTGCGACATGTGGGCGTCGAACGACGCCTCGAGCTTGTCCAGCTCGACCTCGTGGTCGGCGACCAGGATGCGCGCGTCCCGCTCGAGCCCGATCTCCTTGGCCACCTGCATGGCGTTGTCCATGGTCTTCTCGGACTCCACCCGCAGTGCCGCCTTGCGGGCCACGAGCCCTTCGAGCTGGGCAAAGCGCAGCTTCGGGTTGACGACGATGCCTTCCACGATGCTGGGCTGGGAGCTGGTCTTCTTGAGCAGCTCCAGCATGGACTCCGCATTGGCGCGGCTCGGCCTGTTGATCAGATCCGAGAGCTTCTTCTGCTGCTCGTAGAACGTGTTGACGTTGGTCTCGTAGCGCTGCGTGGCCTGGCGCTGGACCTCGTAGACGGCGCCGAGCAGCACGACGGTGAAGAGCGCCACCGCCCCGGCCAGGAACTTCTTGCGCTTGGCGCTTTCCCGGCTGGCGGCCTCGCGCTCGAGCTGGTCCCGCTCCTGCCGCTTCTCGGCCTCGACCCGCGCGATGCTGGCGTCGAGGAACTGCAGCGCGTCGTCGAGCGCTTCGGGCGAGACGTCGTAGCGCCCCGCCCAGTTGGGGTTCGGCCCGGTCTCGTCCCGCCACTTGGCGTAGTAGGTGGTGTCGTCCGGATTGAGATAGGTCCGCGTGCCTTCGCGCAGCTCCGTGCTGGCGACCAGATCGCGCAGCTTCTTGGCCGCCTCCCATTCCAGCTCCACCCAGCGCTGCAGGCTCGACCATTTGCGGATCAGGCACTCGTGCACGATGTCGATCAGGGTCTCGTGCCGGAGCGCCGGTGCGGCCGCTTCCAGCCGCAGAAAGCCCACATCGGGCCGCACGAACATCTGAACCACCGCTTCGAGCGTGCGCTTGTCGTCCGCAGCCGCGATGCCGCAGGCCTCGGCCAGCGGCCCGAAGCGCAGGGGCCGGCGCACGTCCTGGCCGGCGGAATCGTCGCGCCGCTCCGTGAGCTGGCGGAACAGGCCCTCGGTGAAGCGCACCCCGTCGGCGCCGATGGTCTGCTCGATGGCGCCCATCACCTCGCCCGCATGCCGGTCGAGCGCGTCCTTCAGCCCGCCGAGGGCGGTGTAGGCGTCGAGCGCGAGCGTGACGCCGCGCCTCTCGCCGCCGTTCGAGGCCTGGCGCCAGAGGCGCAGCAGCACGTGCTGCATCAGCGGGAGCTGGTCGTCGACGCCCTCCATGTCGTGGATCAGCGCGTCGGTCAGAGCGGGGTCGATGTGATCGCCGAAGAGCCGCACCGGCCCCTCGATGGCGGCACGCCGCTCCGCCTCGTTGAGGCGCGGCGTCAGGAACAGGGTCTCGTTGATCGCCTCGGGCAGGCCGTCGAAGCGGGTGCAGTCGCCCAGATGATCCGTCCGCATGGTGATGATGCAGGAGACGTTCTCCTCCTCGCCGCGCTGAATCGACAGGAGCAGCGAGACGAAGTCGACGCCCTCCTCGGCGTCGATGCTCTGGGCCTCGTAGCGGAACAGCTCCTCGAACTGGTCCACCAGAATGAGGACGTTGCGCTCCGGCGCCACGCCGAGCTCGCGCAGAAGCGCGGTCAGCGGCTTCTCCGAGCCGGCGAGCACGGAGCTGGCGTCGGCGATGCGCGCCGGGTCGGGCTCCTCGTCCGTCTCGAAGCGCATCAGGAGGGCGCGTGCCAGGTTCCAGAGCGGCGAGGTGCCGGGCCGCATCTGCGTCACCGCCCAGTCGGTGCCGGCCTCGTAGTAGCGCCCGGCCTCCAGCGCCGGGATCACGCCGGCCTTGACCAGCGAGGACTTGCCGCAGCCCGAAGGTCCGACCACGGCCACGAAATTGGCCGCCGCCAGCCGGCTCAGAATGGCGTTGATGTGCTGATCGCGGCCGAAGAAGACCACCTCTTCCTCGGCCTCGAAGGGCCTGAGCCCCGGATAGGGCGCCGGCGGCAGCGTGTCGCCGAGCAGGCTGGCCATCCATGGCGGATGCGCGTCGCCGCCGGTCTCGGATGGCTGGTCGTTCATGGGCCCTGGCCGGCGACGGGAGCGGCCTTCTCCTGGGCGAGGGTGGAGATGACGTCCGAGAGCTTGCCCGCGTCGATGCCGTCGGTGCAGTCGAGCACGTCGATGCCGGCGAACACCACGTTGATCGGCGGCGGCGGCGGCGCGTCGAGGATGAAGAGGCGCAGGTTGCGGCGCTGGGCGGCCTTGGGCGACTCGCTGATCACCTGGGCGATCTGGATGAGCTGGTCGCGGATCCAGTCCCGCTTCGGCTCGCCATGCACCAGGATGACCGCGTCCGAGTTGAGGATATTGGCCTTCCAGTCCTCGTAATAGGCGCCGGGGTCCTCGGTGTTCATGGGGAAGAAGCAGCGAAAGGGCGTGGACGAGCCCGAGATGCTCTGCAGCTCCTTGCGCATGCTCTCGACGATCTCCTTGTCCTCCTTGCTGACGGAGACGTAGAAATCGACCGTCGGACCGAAGGCGAAGCCCGGCGCCGCCGCCTCCGGCCCGCCATTGGCGAAGGCCTTGCGGACCTTGGCGACGAAGGCATCGACATCCGGCTCCTGGGAGACCTTGGGCAGGATCTTCTTCCAGAACCCGGCATAGTCCTCGCCGTCCTCGACCAGCCGGTCCTTGTCGTGCTCCGGCGGCAGCCAGTAGAAGGACTCCACCTCGAACCTCGACGCGGCCTTGGCCTGCATCATGATGCGGCTCATGGAGGCGACGCCCGAGACCGTCTCCGGCGCGCCGTCGAGGAGCTGCACGAAGGCCTTGCAGCCCGGCAGGGCCGCCTTCAGCCGGTCCTCGAGCTGGTCGAAGGGCGTGCCGTCGAGCACCGTGACGCCGAGGTCGAGAGCGGCGAGCCTGCCCAGGACCTGCTTGGCGTGCGGCGCCACCTCGTCGGAGGCGCTGGCCAGCGCCACGGCGCCTGTCGTCGCCTCCGGCTCGATCTCGATCGCCGGCGTGCGCTCCCAATAGAGCTCGACCGGCTCGGGCGCCGGATTGAGAAAGCCTTGAATGCGCTTGGCAACGCGGCCGGCCAACTTCTGGATCCCCAGATAGTATTCGCGCTCGACCATCTCCAGCTTGTCGGGGCTCGGATAGGCGAAGCGGCCGCCGATCTCCTCCGGCTTGTCGGTGCTGGCCTGATAGTAGAAGGGCTCGCGCAGGGCACCCTCGAGACCGGGCCACAGGTCGATACCGACCGGCTCCAGCTCGACCACGAAGAGCGAGCGGCGGCCGGACTTCAGGATAGCGGCGTCGACGCCCGCCGGGGCCTGGCTCATGACCTGCGTGAACCAGTCGTACTCCTTGCGGCACCAGTCCGATTGCAGATACTGGTCGGTGACGAGCGCGATGAAGATGCAGGCGCCCTCGACCTCGTCCTGCAGCTCCTCGGTGAGCGGCTCGTCCCCCATCAGCTTGTGGTCCCAATAGAGATCCAGCGCGCGTCCGGCCTCCTTGATCTCCCTGGTCAGGGACCGCTGCAGCCGCTCCTCCAGGCTGGCGGCGAACGCGGTCACCCAGCCGCGCGCGTTGCGCCCCACCTCGTTGAAGAGCTGGTCCGCGTGGGCGTAGCTGATGAAGATGTCCCTGTGGTCCTCGTGGAGGAGACCCATTCAAGCACCCGCGAGGCTCAGGTCATGCGCCCATGACCTCACCACGTCCCATTCATCCCACCACCAAAGGTCTTCCCCCAGAAGGGCTACAGTGAAGAGGCCCGGGGGCCAAAGGTCAACACTGCAATGCCCGTTCCGGCGAACGCTCCCGGCTGCCTTGAAGTGGCCCTTGCAGGGGGACGTGTCAACACGTGGCCTGCACCATGCAGCCATGGCTGCCGGGCGCGGTCTCGGGGGAGATCATGCGGCTCGATCCGGGCGGCAGAAGGTCCCGGCCAGCCCTCTCTTGCCAGCTCGCCGTCGCCGATTTCGCCAACGAAACTGCACATTTCGGCGGCAGATCGCTCACATCGGATCACGTCCCCGTCACATCGCATCCAAAACCCTGCGGCGAACGTTACCTATAGGTGGTGGCGCCATCGAACCGCGACCACCGGGGGCTGCGCTTGAAAGACGGGAGCTTGAGATGACCGCGCAACTGATACTTGCATTCCTGACGTCCTCGGCACTGATCGCCACGCTCTATTGCATCGCCGCCATGGTCGCCTGGCTCGCCTTCATCGTCCGCGAGGCCGGCGCCGTCTCGCGCCCGACCGATGTGACGGAGCGCTATCTCGCCTCGTGGCTCTGCCGGCACGTGCCCTGCCCCGGGTCGGACAGGCGTTAGCTAAAGCATGTCTCCCGAAACCGGCGTGATCCCGGCGAAGGCTCACGGGTGTTCGGGATGACGGCCGTGGGGGCCACTTCGCTTTCAGCCCTGCTCCCGGCGATGCGCCTCGGCGAGCTCCGCCATGCTGTCGAAGCGGAAATCCGTGTGCGGCGTCTCCTCCGGCGCCATGGTGGCGCCGAAGCCCTCGTCGGCGTGGCGCCGGTAGATCCAGCATGATTTGAGCCCGTGCCTGTTGGCCGGGACATGATCGTGGAACAGGCTCTCGGCGGTGTGCAGGATCGTCTCCTTGCCGTGGCCGAGCTGCGCCAGCCGGGCGATCATGTAGTCGAAATTGCGGTCCGACGGCTTGTAGGCACCGATGTCCTCGGCCGTGTAGACGGCGTCGAAGTCCACCTCCAGCCGGCGGTTGCTGGCGGCGAAGCTCGCATTGTCCACATTCGACAGGATGACGAGCTTGAAGTGCCGCTTGAGATAGCCGAGGGCGGCGACCGAGTCCGGAAACGCGGGCCAGCGCTCGACCGACCGGCCGTAGGCGACGCAATCGTCCCACGCGACCGGAACGCCCCATTCCTCGGCCAGCCGCTTGTGCACGACGGCGAGCAGGTCGCGGTAGGCCATGCCGGGCGTCTGGCGCTGCTGGGCCGATTCGTGCCGTGCATGGGACGCGAGGATGTCGTTTCGGCCGAGCGCACCGCCGGCCTTTTCCGCAAGCGGGCTCAAGGCTTCGACCATCCCGCTCTCCCAGTCGATCAACGTGCCGTAGCAATCGAACGTCAGAACTTCGAAATCGCTGAGCTTCATGTCC
>JAKSBI010000588.1 GCA_022361215.1 Hyphomicrobiales bacterium
GGCCCGAAGCTCTCCTTGAACACGATGGCGCCGATCAGCGCCGCCATCACGATGCTGGTCTCGCGCACCGCCGCCACGGGGCCGATCGGGTTGAAGCTCATGACCCAGAGCACGATGCCGAAATTGGCGATGCTGAGGAGCGATGCCGTCGCGCCGACCTTCCAGGAGGCGGCCATCAACGGCCAGAGCGCGCGCCGGCGCCAGTAGAGCCCGAGCACGGCCATGCCGAGCCCGTCGACGACGAACAGGGCCGCGAAGTAGGTCAGCCCCGCCCCTTCGAGGCGCACGCCGAGGGCGTCGACCACGGTGTAGGCGCTGAGCACCACGCCGGCGCCGAGCGCCAGCAGCATGGGCACGGCCGCCGTGCGGCGCAGCGCGCCGGGCTCGATGGCGAAGGCCACCAGCCCGAGGCAGACCACGCCGATGCCGAGCGCCGCCATCGGCGACGGCAGCTCCCCGGCGGCCGGGATCGCGATCAGCGTGATCAGCGCCGGGGCGCTGCCGCGGGCCACGGGGAAAACCAGGCTGAAATCGCCGAGCCGGTACATCTGCACCAGCAGCACCTTGTAGATCATGTGGAGCGCGAAATGGCCGGCGACCAGCACCCAGCCCCAGGCGGGCAGGGGCGGCAGAACGAGCAGCGCCGGGGCGAGCAGCAGGCCGCTGCCGCAATAGACCCAGGTGGCCATGGCGACGTTGTCGTCGGCGCCCTTCACCATGGAGTTCCAGACCGCGTGCAGCAGCGCCGCGAACAGGAGCAGGAGGGTGATCTCGATCGCCATGGCTCAGCGGGCCCGCCGTCCGGCTTCGCGCTCGACGATGTAGACGCCGCTGGCGACGATCACGGCCGATCCGGCCAGCGTCCAGGCGTCGGGAAAGTGCCCCCAGACGACGAGCCCGAGGATCGCGGCCCAGACGATCCCGGTATAGCGAAACGGCGAGACCAGCGAGGCATCGCCGAGCCGGAGCGCGTCGATCATGAGAAAGTGCGCGCCTGCATTGAGCGCGCCGTTCAGCACGAACCAGACGATGTCCTGCGGCACGACCCGCTCCCAGCCGAACGGCGCCGTGGTCGCCGATGTCAGGATCACCAGCGCGGTCGACCAGAACAGGATCGAGATCGACGTCTCGGTGCGCGAGAGCCGGCGCGTGACGCTGTCCCTGAGGCCGGCGACCAGCGCCGCCAGCGCCGGCAGGGCCACCAGCCAGTCGAAGCCCACGGTGCCGGGCCGGACGATGATCAGGACCCCGGCGAAGCCGAGCAGCGCCGCCATCCAGCGCCGGGGGCCGACCGCCTCGCCGAGCAGCGGCCCGGAGAGCATCACCACGAAGATCGGGCTGGAGAACCCGATCGCCGTGACGGTGGCGAGCGGCAGCACGCTCAGGCTGAGGACGATCAGCCCCGTCGTGCCGACGAAGATCAGCGCGCGCAAAGCCTGGCCCCAACGGTCGGTCACCCTGAGCGCCGCCCAGCCCGGGCCCCAATGCACATAGGCCAGGATGATCAGCAGGGCGACCGTATGGCGAAGGCCCAGTATCTGGCCGACGGGATAGGTCTCGGACAGAAACTTCGAGACGGCATCGTTCATCGCCAGCAGCGCCGCCGAGCCAACCATAGCCGCGACGCCTTTGATCTGGGGTGACGCGAGCGGGCTGTGCGGCATGAGGCGGTGGGTCGGTTGCGAGAGGGGCGCGCGGGGTGGGACGTTACGATGGCCCCAGTCTAGCCGGTTGCCCGGTCCCGCCAACACGCGAAATGCATCCCCGGGATGATGCCGAGCAAGAGGTGTAGCGAGGGTGTTGGACGATAGGGGGCGACGATAGGGGTCTGACCCCTGTTTCCTCACATCGAAAGCAAAGGCCCTTGGGCCGGCCGCATTCGTCCGCTCACGAACGTTCAACTTCTCATGACCTTGTCTTCTCGGGCTTTTCGGCCGTCGCACCGCCCCATACATTGATAGGAAACCGGCGCCGAACCCGGCGCCTCGGCCTTTCGAACGCGGAGATGCGCATGAGGACGCGACACGTTCTTTTCCCTGGCCTTGCCCTTGCTGCGGTCTTGCTGGCCTGGGCCCTGAGCACTGGCCATTCGCCGGCTGAAGCCGAGCAGCCGGCAGGTCCTGAGCGGCAGGCCGGCCACGAGACGGCGATCTTCGCCGGCGGCTGCTTCTGGTGCGTCGAGTCCGACTTCGACAAGGTGCCGGGCGTCGTCACCACCGTCTCCGGCTATATCGGGGGCAAATCCAAGGACCCGACCTACAAGCAGGTCACGGCCGGCGGCACCGGCCATATCGAGGCGGTGAAGATCACCTACGACCCGGACAAGGTGACCTACAAGCGGCTCCTGGACATCTTCTGGCGCAGCGTCGATCCGACCGATGCCGGCGGCCAGTTCTGCGACCGCGGCGAGAGCTACCAGACCACCGTGTTCGCGGTCGACGCGGCGCAGAAGCGCGCCGCCGAGGCCTCCAAGGCCGCGCTGCAGACGTCCGGAAAGCTCGAGGACCCGATCGTGACGCCGATCCGCAGCGCCGGCCCGTTCTACGCCGCGGAAGACTATCACCAGGACTATTACAAGAAGAACCCGTTCCGCTATCGCCTCTACCGCCTCGGCTGCGGCCGCGACGCCCGCGTCAAGGCGCTCTGGGGCGACGAAGCCCATGGCGGCGTCCCGCATAGCTGAGCGGGGCCGACCCCTCCTCCGCCGGGATGACGCCGAATAAGAGGTGTAGCCAGAGAGCTGGACGACAGGGGTCCGACCCCTATTGTGCTCTCAGTCCGGCGACCGCTCCACGCCGGTCTGCGCGACGATGCGGCCGTAATGCTCCGGCCGGCGGTGGCGGGAGAAGTCGAACATGGTCTTCTTGCCGAAGGTCGTGGCGTCGAGATCGCAGGTGTGGACCAGCAGCTCGTCGTCCTCGGTCTGCGTCTCCGCGACGATCTCGCCTTCCGGGTTGACGATGATGCTGCCGCCGAAGAGCGGATGGCCGTCTTCGACCCCGGCCTTGGCCACGGCCACGGCCCAGGTGGCGTTCTGGTAGGCGCCGGCCTGCACCGAGAGCTTGTGGTGGAACAGCCGCCGCTCCAGGTTCTCCTCCGCGTCCTGCGAGTTGACCGACGGCGTGTTGAAGCCGAGCACCACCATCTCCACTCCCTGCAGCCCCATGACCCGCCAGGTCTCGGGCCAGCGCCGGTCGTTGCAGATGCACATGCCGAAGGTGCCGCCCAGGAAATCGAACACCGGGAAGCCGAGGTCGCCCGGCTCGAAATAGCGTTTCTCCAGATGCTGGAAGGCGCGCTCCGGGTCGAACTCGCCGTGGCCGGGCAGGTGCACCTTGCGGTAGGTGCCGACGATTTGGCCCTCGCGGTCGACCAGGATGGCGGTGTTGAAGCGGCGTCCCTCGGGCGTCAGCTCCGCATAGCCGAAATTCATGGCCATGCCGTGCGCGATGGCGCGCTCGAACAGCGGCCGTGTGGCGGCGTTCGGCATCTCGCGCTCGAACCAGATATCGGTCTCGGCCACATCCTCGTGGTACCAGCGCGGGAAGAACGTGGTCAGCGCCAGCTCGGGATAGACGATCAGGTCGACGTCCTGCGCCTTGGCCTGGTCCATGAGATCGATCATTCGGGCGACGACGGCCTGGCGGCTGTCGTCCTTCTGGATCGGCCCGAGCTGGGCCGCGGCCACGGTGATGTTGCGCATGGACGGTCCTCCGACGCATCTGGTGTTGAGATTTCGGGCCCGATCCTAAAGCATGTCTCCCGAAAGTGGATACCGGTTTCGGGAGAAAAGACATGCTTCAACAAAGAGCTAGAGCAATGGCGCGCATCAGAATGATCGCGACATGCCCTAGCTCATTTGCGCAGGGATGCCAGCGGCAGCGCGGCCCGCGCGGCGATCGGGCGCCGGCGCCGCGCGGTCAATGGCGAAAATGAGGCGGTCCGCCATGTGCCGCGGCGCCGGACTCCGCGGATTTCGGGGCCAGGGCGGGGCGCCCCGTCAAAAAACGCAACCACGGCAGCATGATGCCGAAATGCCGCGCGTTTCCCGCCTTCTCGCCAAATTGCGGTCACGAAAATCCGTATGGTTAAAGAGCTTAAACATCGTTGCAGGTGTAGGGGCGATCGTTCAACAAGTCCTCGATCCGTGAAAGGACGGGAGTAATGAGCAGAATCGCTCCAATAAAGTCGGCCAAAGAGTCGGCGAGTCGTAGTTTTAGGGACCGTTTACCAGCCTCCGATCCCTGGGCGGACATCATGTCCAGGATCGCTTGCAGTGACAGAGGAGACGAGGGGCCGCCGCTCTTCGCATCCGTCACGATTTAACACGACCCAACGCTGGCGCGCTGCGCGGGTTCGCGTTGCGCCGCGAGGCAGAGTGCGCCTCGCGCCAGATCGTCGGGTTGGTCCGTAGCGGACCGCAAGCAAGCTTTTTCGGAGGCAGGTATGTCTGTAGCACTGCGTCGACACGCCACGCGAAGAGTCATCGCGTCTGGCACGGTTTCAGAAGGTCGGGTGCCCGCGCACGCCGACACCAAGCCGCGCTCCGCCACGCTGGAGCTCGGGCCGATCGTCGATCTCGGTCCGGACCGCGACGTGGCCGCCGAGCTGCGGCTTCGCATTCCTCTGGACACGCCGGAAAGCCGTCAGGGGCTCGGAAGCGTTCTTCGCCTGGAGCCCGGGCTTCTGCAGGGGTTGCCCCTGTTTCAATCCGATAGAGAGGCTGCCGCCGCATCGCCGCGCCGGTCCGCGCTCTGCGGCTCGGGCCGCAGCGCCGACGAGCGCGCCGCGGCGCGTCGCCAGGGCTGCCTGCCGTCCGGACGGCAGCGCACGATCGTGAAGTGGCGCCCATGAACCGGCATATCTCAGGGAGACCGCCGCGCTTTCTCGTGGCAGAGGTCGGGGACCGGCAGGCCCCCGGTCACAGGAGCGCGGCGCCACTGAATCCTCAGGCGGCCTGGCTGCAGGCCGAGTCGATGGGGCATGCCGCCGACGCCGGCGTCGCGCCGCTGGTCGCCCGCGGGCCGGAGCAGGCGCCTCAGCGCGGCGCGCAGCGTCCCGCCCCCGCGCCCGCCTTCGACGTGGTCTGCCTGGATCCGACGCTGATCGGCCCCGGCTCGAAGCTGCGCAAGGCCTATGACCGCCTGGCCGCAAGCGAAGCCGAGGCGCAGGCCGCGGAGACCCTGAGAGACCGGGTCGCCAACGACCGCGCCGCCCTGGAGCGCACGCGAGATCGGTCCCCGTCGGGGCCGGACGCGTCGCCGGGCTGGCGCAAGACGTTCGGTTCGGTGCTTTCGAAGGACGAGAAGGCCACCCCGGCTGACGGCATTCCACGTGCCCCTACGCAAGGGTGGCAGGGTCAGCTGGAGACCGTCCTGGCCGGCATCGGCACGCCGAGCAATGACGACGTGCAACAGGCCGATCGCTCCGGCCCCACAGCTTTCCCCGTTGCCAGCGCGAAGCCCTCCCTCGGCGGACGCGCTGCCGACTCTGGCAAGAGCGCGATCCGCGCTCTTGCCAGCTTTTTCGATCAATCCGAGCGATCGCAGCCGGCCGGCCCGGATCGTGTATCTGAGGTTGCAGCACCCCAGCCTGCAACCGACGCTAGCACGGATGCCGAACGCGCGTCGATCCAATTCGCCAAGCGCATCGCGGGCGGGCTCTCGACGGTTGCGGAGCTCGGCCGCAGCGCCAGGGACAGCGGCGAGCGGCTGCGCTCGCGGGGCCGCGAGCCGGTCCGGGAGGCCAGGCCGGCGCTGCCGAGCGCGCTGCTCGGCATGGTCGCGAACGGCGCCGCCGGGGCGGCCGTGCCGGCGCTGCGCAGCCGGCTGGTTCTGGACGACGTCTCGGCCGGATCGCAGGCCGCCGCGGCGCCGTTCCTGAATCACGTCAGCTTCGAGCTGAAGCCCGGCGACGCCCTCGGCGTCATCGGCGCCAGCGCCTCCGGCAAGACCACCCTGGCGCGCACGCTGGTCGGCGTCTGGCCGTCGCGGCGCGGCGTCGTGCGCCTGGAGGGCGTGGCCCTGGAGGAGTGGGACCGGCGCAGGCTCGTCGATTCTGTCGGCTATCTGCCGCAGGACGTGGAGCTGTTCGACGGCACCATCGCGGAGAACATCGCGCGTTTCGATCCGCAGCTCACGGCGGACGCCGTGCTGGCGGCGGCGCGCAAGGCCGGCGTGCACGATCTGATCCTGCGCCTGCGGGACGGCTACGGCACGCGTATCGGCGAAGGGGGCGTCGTGCTTTCCGGCGGGCAGCGCCAGCGCATCGCGCTCGCCCGCGCGCTTTACGGCGATCCGAACCTGGTGGTTCTGGATGAGCCGAACTCGAACCTGGACAGCGTGGGGGAGGCGGCACTGACCCGTGCCATCGCGACCCTGCGCCAGGAAGGGAAGACCGTCGTGGTGATTGCGCACCGACCGAGCGCAATCGCGGCGGTCAATCTCCTGCTGTTGCTCGACAATGGCAGGCAAGTCGCGTTCGGGCCCAAAGAGGCTGTGCTGCGCGGCCATTCGAGACTTGGAGGAAACCGCCTCAATAAGAAGGGCACCGATGTGCGCATGATAGATAGAGCTCCACCCTCTACCTGTCCGGTCTGAGCCGCAGCCGCGCCAAGGCGCCGGCCCTGTGCGAGACGCGTCCGCGTCGAAGCGCCGGTCACCGGACTGAGTGAAAAAAACGATCCGCACGGCGATCGAGACGGGCGGGGCATCTGAAGATCCAACCGACGAAAGGCGAGCGCGTCGTCGCGGCGTGATTTGGGGTGCGTCGGAGTCAAATGGGGAGTGCTTGTTATGACAGGTTTCGCAAGAAAGCTTTTATGGAGCTGCCTGGTGGTCGGCGGCGTCATGTTTCTGCAGGATCCGCAGTCGTTCCCTGAAGGCAGCCGCGCGCTGGCGGAGAGCCGCTCCCCGGCCTCGTTGCAGGAGGCCGACCGCATGAAGGCCTATCTGGCCACGCCGGCGCCGTCGCGCCGCGCCGCCGGCACGCGCGTCGCGCAGGGCTACGGCCCGAAGAGCCCGGATCAGACGGACGACCTGCTGCTGCGGAACGACGACGAGAAGAAGCGGGCGCCCGCCGCGAAGCCCAAGCCCGCGGCGACGCCCGCGCGCGGCTACGCCAAGCCCGCGAAGTCCGACGACGAGAAGAAGTCGGCGGCCTCGGCGGAGCAGGAGCATCTGCAGCTCTTCGTGGAGAACAAGTACCCCTCCGCCGCCACCTGCGGCGTCTGCCATCCCAAGCATTACAAGGAGTGGTCGGTCTCGCAGCATGCCTACGCGCAGCTCAGCCCGATCTATCTCTCCCTCAACAACAAGATCAACCAGCTCAGCAACGGCTCGAACGGCGATTTCTGCCTGCGTTGCCACAGCCCGGTCGGCGCCAATCTGGGCGAGAGCTCCTTCGCCTCCAACCTGGACCGCCACCCGACCTCGCGCGAGGGCATCACCTGCGTGGTCTGCCACCGGCTGAACAAGGACTACAACAAGGCCAGCGGCCGTCTGGCGCTGGTCGAGGGCGGGCTGACCGAGCCGGTCTTCGGCCCCAGCGGCAACAAGATCGTGCAGGACGTCCTGGACAAGCCGGACAAGTTCCGCGTGGTCACCGACCCGAAGGAGCCCGGTCGTAAGATCCACACCGAGGCCAAGGTGTTCGACTCCATCAAGACGCCGACCTTCTGCGGCACCTGCCACGACGTGACGCTGTTCAACGGCTTCCGGCTCGAGGAGGCGTTCAGCGAGTATCGGCTCTCGCCCGCGGCCAAGAAGGGCATCACCTGCCAGGACTGCCACATGGGCAAGATCCAGGGCCAGGTGTCCGGCTATGAGACCGGACCGGCGGCCATCGTCGGCGACGAGGCGACCGAGCCCCGCAAGCTGACCAGCCATCTGTTCTCGGGCCCGGACTACTCGGTCATCCATCCCGGCCTGTTCCCGCACAACCAGGAAGCGGCGGCCTTCAAGACCATGCGCGAATGGCTGAAGTTCAAGCACGAGGACGGCTGGGGCACCGACAAGTTCGAGGACAACGTGCCGGCGGGCTACAAGTTCCCGAAGGCCTGGGAGTCCATCGACGACCGCTACGACGCCCGTCAGATCCTCAACAAGCAGTTCGAGCTCCTGGACTTCGCCCGCATCAAGCGGCTCGAGGTGCTGCGCATCGGCTTCGTTCTCGGCGACGTCATCGTCGAGAGGGCCGACGAGGGCGGCCTCGCCTTCCGCGCCAAGGTCATGAACGGCACCGACGGCCACAACGTTCCGACCGGCTTCACCGGCGAGCGGCTGGTCTGGCTCGACGTGACGGTGAAGGAC
>JAKSBI010000193.1 GCA_022361215.1 Hyphomicrobiales bacterium
GCCGGCCGCGAGATCGCGCTCGTGGGCTACCCCGCCTTCGACCCCCGCAACGATGCCAAGGTGCAGAACCAGGTCTTCGGCGGCGTCTACAACGTGAAGCGTCTGTTGCCCGGCCTGCTGAAGACCCGGCGGGCCATTCGCAGCTATGGCTTCTCCGTGCGCAGCGTCACCCATGACGCGAGCTCGCTCGGCGGCGCCTCCGGCTCGGGCGTCCTGGACGTGGCGAGCGGCGAGGTCGTCGCCCTGCACTTCGCCGGCATCTACAAGGACGCCAATTTCGCGGTGCCGACCTACGAGCTCTCGCGCGACGACCATGTGGTCGGCGCCGGCGTCGCGTTCGGCGAGGACGGCACCAGCAATATCGAGGACCCGAACCCCTGGGCCGTGCAATGGGCGGACGCCGACCGCGGCGGCGAGGCCGCCGGCATCGCGACCGGACAGGCCGCCACAGCCGGGCAGGTCGCCGCGACTGCCGCGCCGGGAGACGGCGTCTGCCGATGGACCGTGCCGCTGATCGTCGACATCCGCATGGGCGCGCCGCAGCCTGCCGGCCAAGCGCTGGCGGCGGCGGGGATCGCGCCGGCGGCCGCCGAAGTTGAGCGGATGGTCGAGCCGACGCATGACGACGACTACACAGACCGCCCGGGCTACGACCGCGCATTCGTCGGCGTGGACGTCCCTATGCCCACCGCGACGTCGCTCGACCGCGTGTCGAAGCTCGACGACGACACGCATGTCCTCGACTACTATCACTTCTCGCTGATCGTCGATAAACATCGCAGGCTGCCGCTGATCACCGCGGCGAATGTCGACACCCATCCCGACAGCCTGCGGCCGGAGCCCGGCCGGAGCTACGGCCGCCGGGCGCTCAACGGCTTCACATCGAAGAACGACCGGGAGAAGTGGTTCCCCGATCCGCGCATCCCCGCCCAGCATCAGCTTCCGGACAAGTTCTTCAACAAGGACCGAAAGGCCTTCGACAAAGGCCATGTGGTGCGTCGCAACGCGGTGGTCTGGGGAGAAACCTACGAAGAGGTCCAGCTCGCCAACGGCGACACCTTTCACTCCACCAACTGCACGCCGCAGGTGAAGGGCTTCAACCGGTCGACCGAGGGCGGCATCTGGGGCCAGCTGGAGAACCACGTGTTCAAGCAGGCCAAGACCCGGAAGCTCTGCATTTTCGCGGGTCCGGTCCTGAAGGACAGCGATCCCTTCTTCTCCGGCTTCGACGACGACGGCGCCATCCGCGTGCGCATCCCCGTGGCCTATTGGAAGATCGCCGTGGCCCAGCACGGAGGCGCGCTCCAGGTCTTCGCCTTCAAGCTGGAGCAGGACCTGTCCGATGTGGCCTTCGAGTTCCAGGTCACGCCGAAATGGAAGGAGCGGATGGTGCGGCTCGAGGCGCTGGAGTCGGAGCTGGAGCATGTGAGCTTCGACAGCTCCCTGCATGACGCCGACCAGGCCGAGACCGGCGCCGGCGAAGCCGTCCGGATGACGGCGGGCCTGAAACCGTGACGGCGACGGACCTTTCGCGACACAGGCGCTCGGGTCTACGGCTCCTCCGGCCCGCACTGCTCATGGATGAACCGCCGATAGACCTCGGCGAGCCGGTCCCGGTCCGCGATCTCGTCCAGGTTCTCCAGGAGCACGGTGAGGCAATAGTTGTTGCCGAGCCCGGTGTCGGCGTCGATGGCGCGCAGGCGGGCGTAGGCGGCCTCGCTCAGGGCGGCGTTGAACCTCTTGGGCAGCGGATAGCGCTTCTTCCTCGCCATGGGCGTGCGGACTCCCGGGACCGGTCATGAATTCGCCGCGGTCGCCTGTCACCACGGCGGCGGCTTGCAGCGGTTAACGAAACGCTTATCTTGCCGCGCAACTCTGTCAATCCTGCAAGCACGCGCCCGGGAGCGGACCGCATCGTGAGACTGCTGCTGAAGCTGGCCGTCGGCCTCGTCCTGCTCGCCAGCCTGCTGAGCCTGGCCGGCGTCTATGTCGAGCGCCTGGACCTGATCGCCAATTTCAGCCCTGTGTTCGCGGCGGCCAGCCTGGTGCTGGGGCTCGTCCTGCTGGCCCTGAAGGAGCGTTGGAGCGCGGCGCTCGCGGGACTGCTGCTCGTCACCAATCTGCTGCCCGTCCTGTTCTACCCGCGCGCCGCGGACGTCGACGGCGCCGCGGCGGCGGCGAAAGGCGGCCGGCTGACCGTGCTGACGGTCAATCTCTGGGGCACCAACTCGGACCTGGAGAAGGTGGAAGGGCTCATCGCCCGGACCAGGCCGGACTTCGTTCTCCTGCAGGAGCTGTCGCCCGAGCGCAGCGATCTCCTGACGCGGCTCAAGCCGGCCTATCCCTGGCAGCGGCACTGCGCCCATATACGCTACTGCCGCCTGGCCATCCTCTCCAAGCATCCCTGGACGCGCGCCGAGGCCCGGGTCGCCCATCCCGGCCGCCTGCCGCTGGCGCGGGCCGAGTTCGGCACGGAGCTCGGCAACCTGCTGGTGCTCAACGCCCACCTGGTGCGGCCCTACCGGGCCAGCCAGCGCGTGCAGCTCGCCACGCTCGGGCAATCGATCGGGAGCTGGCCCGGGCCGGTGATCGTGGGCGGCGACTTCAACGCCGCGCCCTGGTCCTGGACGCTGCGCCAGTTCAGCGACGCCACGGACCTGCGCGCCGCCGGCCCGCACCTGCCCTCCTGGCCGCGGCGGCTGATGCTGGCCGGCCGGCCGGTGCGCTTCCCCATGCTGCAGCTCCAGCTTGATCAGGTCTGGCTCTCCGGCGAAGCCACCGTCATCGCCGCCGAGCAGGGCGCGGACATCGGCTCCGACCACATGCCCCTGATCGTGCATCTGCGCCTGCCCGGCAAGCACGTGCTGGTGTCGCAGGCGGGGCCGTTCCGGCTTGGCAAGACCCATTCGAGACGTCAAGCGAGACAACCGACGACCGCCATCCTCCCCGTCATTCCCGCGAAAGCGGGAATCCATTGGCCGCAGCAGCAGATTAAAGAGAAATAGGGGTCTGACCTCTGTCGTCTCAAGCTCGCGCCGATGGTCCCTGCCGCATGGCGACGTGGAATGGAGTCCCGCTTTCGCGCAGTGGTGTCCGGGATTTGAGCGACGCCCATACCCAACCGTCGTCATTGCCGGGCTTGACCCGGCAAAACCATACCATTTGCCTCTCGATCTCGCTGAGGGGCCAGTGGAATGGATGCCCGGATCAGGTCCGGGCATGACGAAAATCGAGGGCCAGCAGACCACCCGAAATGCTGTCCAGTCGCAGCATGGCAGGCAAGAAACCAAGGCCGCGCCTGCCATGCAGATCCACACGCCCCGAAAATCCCGGACACCACTGTGCTTCCGCAGGAATGACGGAGTGTGTGGAGGTGGGGCAGGGCTTAGACCGGTACGGACCGCTACTTCGCCGACTGCGCGGTGGCGGCCGCGCCGCCGATCAGGTCGGCGAGGTGGCGTTGGCGCCCGGTGTCGATCCAGACGGTGGCGGTCATGCCGGCCCGGAGCTGGGGCTCGCCCGAGCGTCTCAGCA
>JAKSBI010000430.1 GCA_022361215.1 Hyphomicrobiales bacterium
CGCGCCAGTTCCCTTTCCACGTCGATGAGCTCGTCGCGATGGTGGATCGAGGTGCCCTGCGGCCAGTTGGTGGTGACCGGATACTTGCCGGGTTCGTCGGTGACGACGACGACACGGCGCGCACCCTCGGCCGCGACCTGGCGGGCGATTTCGTCCACGGTGAGCCCGCCATCGTGGGCCTGCCCGCCCGTCATGGCGACAGCGTCGTTGTAGAGGATCTTGTAGGTGATGTTGACGCCGGCCGCATGGGCGGCGCGGATCGCCAGTGCACCGGAATGATTGTAGGTGCCGTCACCCAGATTCTGGAACACATGGCCGGTCCTGGAGAAGGGGGCCTCGCCGATCCAGTTGGCGCCCTCGCCGCCCATCTGCGTGAAGCCCTCGGTGGAGCGGTCCATCCACTGCACCATGTAGTGGCAGCCGATGCCGGCATAAGCGCGCGAGCCCTCGGGCACGACGGTCGAGGAGTTGTGCGGGCAGCCGGCGCAGAAATAGGGGATGCGCTCCGTCAGGCCGGGGGTGTTGCTGGCCCGCGACGCGGCCGCTTCCAGGGCTTCGAGGCGGGCGCCGAGCTCCGGCGCGTCGGCACGCTCCAGAATGCGCCGGCCGATGGCCGCCGCCACCTGCACGGGCTCGAGCGCGCCATGGGCCTGGAACAGCGGCCGGTCCCGCTCGTCGCGCTTGCCGACGATCACGGGCGCGTTGGCCCTGCCGTAGAGCTGTTCCTTGAGCTGCGTCTCGATCAGCGAGCGCTTCTCCTCGACGCAGACGATCAGGTCGAGGCCGCGCGCGAAGCGCTCGACCCCCTCGGGCTCCAGCGGCCAGGTCACCGCCACCTTGTAGAGGCGGACGCCGAGCTTCGCGGCCTCGACCTCGTCGATGCCCAGCAGGTCCAGCGCCTCGGCCACATCGAGATAGCTCTTGCCCGAGGTGACGATGCCGATCTTCGGGCTGCGGCCGCCGCCGATCAGCAGCCGGTCGAGCCCGTTGGCGCGGGTGAAGGCCAGGATCGCGGGCCGCTTGTAGTCATGCAGCCGCTGCTCCTTGTCGAGCGGCGTGTCGCCGAGGCGGATGTTGAGGCCGCCCTCGGGCATGACGAAATCGTCCGGCATGACGATCTTCACCCGGTCCAGATCGGCCTCGACGGAAGCGGTCTGCTCGATGTTGTCCTTGACGCATTTGAGGCCGACCCAGACGCCGGCATAGCGCGACAGCGCCCAGCCATAGAGGCCGTAGTCCAGGATCTCCTGCACGCCCGCCGGGTTGACCACCGGCATCATGGCGTCGACGAAGGCGAACTCGGACTGGTGCGCCGAGGTGGAGGACTCGCAGGTGTGATCGTCGCCCATCAGCGCGAGCACGCCGCCGTGTTTCGACGTGCCGGCATGGTTGGCGTGGCGGAAGACGTCGCCCGAACGGTCGACGCCCGGCCCCTTGCCGTACCAGATGGCGAAGACGCCGTCATACCTGCCCTCGCCCCGAAGCTCCGCCTGCTGCGTGCCCCAGATGGCCGTCGCCGCCAGGTCCTCGTTGAGGCCCGGATGAAACAGGATGTTGCGGGCGTCGAGGAACGGCTTCACCCGCGGAAGCTGCAGATCGAGGCCGCCCAGCGGCGAGCCGCGATAGCCCGAGATGTAGCCGCCGGTGTTGAGGCCCGCGCGCTGGTCCAGCGCGTGCTGCATCAGGGCCAGACGCAGCACCGCCTGGGTGCCGCTCACGAAGACGCGGGATTGCTTCAGGTCGTATTTGTCGTCGAGACTGACGTGCCGCATGCCACCAATAAGGGCTGAATTGGCGCCGCGCTCAAGCGCGCCGGCGCTTGATCTCTACACTTTTAGGTCAGCAATACTGACATACTTTCGGCGCGGCCGTCAATTCAATCCGGTGTGAAAGGTTGAGATCGGGTTTCCACGGCCATGCAGCTCAGACCGTCTCCGGCACCATCTTAATGGCGCCGCAAGGGCATTCCGAGGCGCACATGCCGCAGCCCTTGCAATAGTCGTAGTTGAACTTGAAGCGATTGCCGGGGCCGAGCTTGACGACGGCGTTGTCCGGACAGATGCCGTAGCAGTTGTCGCACTCGAAGCAGTTGCCGCAGGAGAGGCAGCGCCGCGCCTCGTAGAGCGCGTTGTCCTCGGTCAGGCCCTGCAGCACCTCCTCGAAGCCCGACTGCCGGCGCACCAGGTCGAGCTGCGGCTGCACGGTCTGAGGGGCATCGTCGTAGTACCAGGGGTTGATGTGCTCGAAGGCGGCGAGCTCGTGCCGTTCTGGCTTTTCGTAGCGCTCGCCCCTGAGCCAGGCGTCGATGTTGCGCGCGGCCTTCTTGCCGTGGCCGACGGCGACGGTCACCGTGCGCTCCGCCGGCACCATGTCGCCGCCCGCGAAGAGCCCCTCCCGGCCGGTCATCATCTGATCGCTCACGGTCACCACGCCGTCGCGGCCGACCTCCACGCCCGGCACACTCTCGAGAAACTCCGTGTCCACGTCCTGGCCGAGCGCCAGGATCAGGGTGTCGGCCTCGATGGTCTCGAATTCGCCCGTGGGCTGCGGCCGGCCGGCCGCGTCGACCTCCATCTTCTCCACCGTGAAGCTGGTCTCGTCGATCTGCTTGATGGTGCGCAGCCAGTGGATCATCACGCCCTCCTCCTCGGCCTCCATGGCCTCGAAGTCGTGGGCAGGCATCTCCTTGCGCGAGCGCCGGTAGACGATCATCGGCTCCTCGACGCCGAGGCGCTTGGCGGTGCGGGCCACGTCCATGGCGGTGTTGCCGCCGCCATAGACGATGACGCGCCGGCCGAGCTGCGGCGGCTCGGTGCCGGTCTCCAGATCGCGCAACAGGCTGACGGCGTCGAGGATGCGGCCGGCCGCATAGCCGGGAATCTCGATCCGCTTGGCGAGATGGGCACCGACGGCCACGAATACGGCATCGAAGCCTTCCGCAAACGCCGCCTCGATGTCCTCCACCTTGGTGTTGAGCTCCAAGGTGACGCCGAGATTGAGAATGCGCTGGACCTCATAGTCGAGCACATCGCGCGGCAGCCGGTATTTCGGAATGCCGAAGCGCATC
>JAKSBI010000624.1 GCA_022361215.1 Hyphomicrobiales bacterium
CTTGCACGAAACGGTCGAGGCGACCCAGTCCATGGCCGCCAACGCTTTCGGTGACGGTACGGTGTTCTTGGAACGCTTCATTCCGCGCGCCCGTCACGTCGAGGTGCAGGTCTTCGGCTTCGGCAACGGCGAGGCCATCCATCTCTACGAGCGCGATTGTTCGCTGCAGCGGCGCTATCAGAAGGTGATCGAAGAGACCCCGGCGCCGGATTTGCAGGCCGACGTGCGCGCTTCCATGACAACCGCGGCCGTTCAATTGGCCCGGGCGACCCGCTATGAGGGCGCCGGTACCGTGGAGTTCATCGTCGATGCCGAAACACAAGCGTTCTTCTTCTTGGAGATGAACACCCGGATCCAGGTTGAGCACCCGGTCACGGAAATGGTGACTGGAGTCGATCTGGTAGCAATGCAGATCGATCTGGCGCGCGGGCGTCTTAGCGATTTGCCGCAAGACATCATTGCGTCCTCGGGTGCGGCAATCGAATGCCGCCTTTACGCCGAGAACCCCGCGAAGATGTTCATGCCCTCGCCCGGACCCTTGACCTGCTTTGCGCCGCCGGAGCCGACCGAGGCGCTGCGGGTCGACACCGGTTACGCCGAGGGCAACACCGTCACACCCTACTACGATCCGATGATCGCCAAGCTCATCGTGAAGGGCGATACGCGCGATGCCGCCATCGAAGCGGCGACCGAGGCCTTGCAGGCCTTTCGGATCGAAGGCCTCAAAACCAACCGCGATTTCCTTCTAGCGTGCCTCCGCCATGGCGAGTTTGCCGCGGGTCGCGTGCATACCGGGTTCATCGACGAGAACGGGGCACAACTTACGCAACACGTCGCAGACATGGCATGACACCGGGAGCCGGCGTGCCTCCGGGCATTATGCGGCCATAGGTCTTTTAGATGTCTTTGCTCCTCTCTGTGTCCAGAGCGCGTCGGCTCCGGCCTTCTTTTTCTGTCCCGGCCAAACTATGGTTGGGGCAGCGCTCAGGGAGCGGTTTGCGTGACGGGCAAAATTGACAAAGACAAGCAGGATCTGATCGAGAACCTGAAGGCGCTCGGCTTCACTGGATACGAGGCGCGGGTCTATCTGGCTCTGATCGAATCGCCGCCGTCAACGGCCTATGAGTTGTCCAATGCATCCGGCGTGCCGCGCCCGAATACCTATACCGCGCTTGCCGGGTTGGCCGGCCGGGGGGCGGCCTTGCCGGTCAGCGAGCGCCCGGTCCGCTATGTGGCCCAGGACGTGGACCGTCTGTTCTCCGGGATCGCAGCGCAGACCCGGGAGCTGTGTGCCGCGACGACGGAACGGCTGAAGCATTTCGCCTCCCCACCTCGCGGGCATTATGTCTGGAATATCGAGGGTGAGGAGGACGTGCACCTCAAGGTGCGCGAAATGATCGAGAACGCCCAATCCGACATCTGGTTCAAGGCAGATACCAAGACCCTGCGGCTGCATGCGGAGGAATTGCGCCGCGCGGCCGTGGAGCGCGGGGTGCGCCTGATGGTCATCCTGTTCGGCACGGAAGCCGACGAGTTCCGCTTCACCGAGAACTGCAAGATTTATGTTCACGAGGCCAGCGGCACGCGCATGGGATCGGCCGACAATCTGTTCACGGTCGCGGTCGACCACATGGAGATGTTGACCGCCAATGACGACGGGCCCGTTCAGGGCTCTCACACCCAGAACAAGGCCATCGTCAAGATGGCGCTGTCGCTGATCCGCCACGACTACTACATGGTAGAGGTCTTCAATCGCTTCAAACCGGAGCTCGATGCCCATTTCGGGCCGCATCTCGAATCGCTGCGGATGGAAATCTACACCCGCGAACAGGTGCTTTCGTTCCAGGAAAAAACGTCCAAATCCGCTTAGCGCTGGTAGGGCGGTTCTCCCGCCAGCCGCGCCTCGAGATGCGCAACGGCGGCAAGCGCCGCGGCAAGTTCCGGGATCTCGTCATAAACCGGCACGTTCGCTTGGCGGGCGCGTTCCTTATAGTCCCGTTTCTTGTTTTCCAACTCAGGTGAACCGTCGGAGCGCAGCGCCAGAGCGAAATGCGCCTGATCCGGATGCTTCTTCTGCGTTGTTTCGACGACGCTGAGCAAATTGTCGATCGGGTTGGTGTTCCCGCGCCCGACGAAGGCGGCGAGATTGAGATGCATCGCGACGGCGTCCGGCGCGGCGGTTTCATGGATGATGTCCAGGATTTCGCCGGCGATCCAACCATCCTTCTCCTGCAAGGTACGCACGGGCGTATCTATGGGGTTCATGACGCTGTTGCCAGGCGGCAGGCCAAGTGCGTTCAGCTTATCGAGCGTCGCCGGCTCGAAGGGCGGGACCGACAGGCCGACCGCAGCGAACGCATCCGATCCCAAGACGCTTGAGCCGCCGCCATTGCCGAACAGCGTCACCCGACGGGTCGGGCGGGTCGGCCGCAAGTCGAGGCTTTGCAGGGCGAGCAGCGCATCGAGAAACGCGTTCACATGGGCCACCATCACTGTGCCGGTCTGGGCGGTCAGCGCCTGCCATGCCCGTTCGTCGCTGGCCAGTGCCCCTGTATGCGACGCGGCGGCCAGGCGGCCCTGCGCGGAGCGTCCACCCTTGAGAATGACCACCGGCTTGGTCGCCGCCGAGGAGCGCAACAGATCGAAAAACGCTCGCCCGTCCTTGATGTCCTCGATGTAAAGACCGATCGCCTTGGTCTGCGGGTCGGCAAAGTAGTACTCCAGCAGATCGGTGGGGGTCAGGTCGCAACTGTTGCCGATCGTAACCAGGCCGCTGAATCGGATGCCGCGCCATTGCCCGCGCTTGATGATGTCCGTCGAGAGGCCGCCCGATTGGGAGACGACGCCGATATGGCCGACCTCCTGCGGCGCGCCGACGGGGAAGGTCAGCCCACCGCGCGGCGAATAGGTTCCCAGGCTGTTCGGCCCCAAGAGGCGCACGCCGGCAGCGTGCGCCTTGTCGACAAGCTGATGCTGCAGCTCGACGCCGTCCGCGACCTCCGCGAAACCGGAGGAAATGATCTGGGCGATTCGGCACCGCCCGTCGGCGGCTTGGATGGCGTCCGGAATGCGGTTGGCTGTGATCGCGACATAGGCGTAGTCGACCGGCTTGGGCGTGGAAGCCAGGTCGGGATAGGCTTTGAGCCCCTCGACCTCGGCTGCCTTAGGGTGGACCGGGTAGATGGGTCCGGTAAAGCCGAAATCCTTGATACGGCGGATGAAGGTATTGGCGATCGCCGTGTCTTTCGTCGAGGCTCCCAGAACGGCGATCGTTTCCGGCTCGAACAGCGGGCGAAACCGGGTCAGCGGGTTTGTGTCATCGACGGGCTCACGCCGCCGACCGGGGCTCTTGCATGTCTCCGAGTTGCGCAGGATGAAGCGCGCATCCACGGCGACGGCACGCTCGGAAGAGACGATGACCGGGTTGAGATCAAGCTCGGCAATAGCGTCGCCGGTGCGCATGAGAAGGCCCTCCGCCCCGCCAATCTTGAGCATCAGCCTGACAAGCGCGTCGATGTTGGCGGGCGCGCGTCCGCGCGCCCCTTGCAAAAGATCGAAGCCGGCGAGTTCGCGCAACATGTCGTACGCGTCCCTGCGATCGATCGGGCACAGCCGGAAGGTCACGTCCTTCAGGACTTCCACGAAGATGCCGCCGAGACCGACCATCAGCATGGCGCCGAATTGCGGATCGCGCAGTGCGCCAACGACGACTTCCTGGCCCGCCGGCGTCATCTCCTCAACGAGCCAGCCTTCGACATTGGCGTTGGAGATCGAGGGCTTGCAGGCCATGTCGGCAATGGCGGCGGCAACGGCCGGCGCATCGGCCAGAGCGAGCCTCACCCCGCCGGCATCGGATTTGTGCAGAATGTCCGGCGACATCACCTTGGCGACGAAAGGACCGGTCATGTCTGCCAGGGCCGTTTCGACCTCCTCGGGCGCGGCGAGGATGCTCGATCGCGGCACCTGGATGCCGAGGCTTGACAGGATGGTCTTGCCCTCCGCCTCGCTTAGGGAGGATCGGCCCGCGGAAATGGCGTCTTGCAGTAGGGTGGATGACATGGGCTCGTGCTCAGTAGCTGGTTGGCCAGGTTCGCATCAGATGCTCGCCGATCCCGCCGGAGCGGCGGCGGCGATGGATATCGAGCATGCGGACCAAATAGGCGCGGGTTTCTTGCGGCTTGATCACGTCATGGGCCGAGAAGATCCGCGCCATGTCCCAGATCTCCAGATCCTTCTGGATATGAGCGAAAGCCTCGTCGAACCCCTCGTCATCCGGCGTCTTGTTGTAAACGATGCTGGTGGCGAAGACCGGGTCCATGAAGCTGATCTCGGCGGTCGGCCAAGCGACCATGCTGTCATTGTGCGCACCACCGCCCATGGCGACATAGGCGCGCCCGTAGCCTTTGCGCACCAAGACCGTGATCGAGGGCACCGTGGTCAGGCAGGCGGTGTTCATGAAGTTCATGATCCAGCCCGGAGCGCCGCGGCGTTCCGCTTCGGTGCCGACGACGAAGCCGGGCGTGTCCATCAAGCGCACGATCGGGATGTTGAAGCTGTCGCACAGGACCGTGAAATCGACGGCCTTGCGGCAGGCATCGGCCGACAGTGCGCCGCCGCCGACGATCGGATTGTTGGCCAGAATGCCGATGACTTGGCCGTCCAGGCGGGCCAGTCCGACGACGAGCGCTTTGCCGAACTTGGCCTTCATCTCGAAGAAGCTGCCCGTGTCGACAAGCACGTCGATGATCTTCTTCATGTTGTAGACTTGGGAGCGCTTCTCCGGGAGGATGTTCAGAATGCGGTCCTGGTCCTCGCCCGCGCCTTCCGGCACCGGTGCTGCCGGGGGCAGCTCCTTGTTGTGGCTGGGCATGTAGGAGAGGAAGGTGCGCAGAGCCTGCATGGCTTCCTCGTCGGTATCGACGAAATGGTCGATCAGTCCGGTCTGTTCGGCATGCAGACGCCAGCCGCCCAACTCCTCTAGCTCGACCTGCTCGCCAATGGCCATGGAGACCAGCCGGGGGCTCGATACAGACATGATCGAGCCCTTTTTCATGACCGCGAAATCGGCCATGCAGCACATCCACGCGGACGATCCGAAGGACGTATTCAAGGCTGCCGAGGCGTAAGGCACCTCGCGCATCCGGCGGAACTGCGAGGTGTCGTTGCCGAGCATCTGGCCCATGCCCTTCGAGCCCATCGCATCGGGCAGACGCGCCCCGGTGGACTCACCCACATGGA
>JAKSBI010000070.1 GCA_022361215.1 Hyphomicrobiales bacterium
AAGCCGGAAGCTCCCAACGTTCGGCCTTCGTGGCGCCAACCACTTCGATCCCCTTCTTTCCAAGGAAATTGGTGATTTCGATGCATTCGGCAAATGGCCCCGTCGCCGGCAAGACGATACCGCACACACAGCCGACAACTTCGATCTCCCAATATTCGGGCTGGTCGACATAGTGCACCGGATTGAGCGACACCTTCATAGAGATTGTCGACTTCTCACCCCAAACACTCAGAAACCAAGTGCCTTTAACAATGCCTGGAACCACCTGAAATTTATCGAAATCGATGAGACTGCAAGTCTTCAACGCATGAGAAGCGGTTGGAAATTCCCAACCCCCACATTCATCAGCCAATTTATCCATTTTTTCCTCCAATTTTGCGCATAAAAATCAATAAAAAATATATAATAATATTTAAAAAAAGTCAAATACAAATAATTTTCACATGGAATATATGCTATCAAATTAAAAAATGTAACCAGAACAGATTATCTGCTTTCTGATCTCATCCAATAAAATCCAGCATGTAAAAGCGCCTATCGATAAAGGCTCAGTCGGCTTCCTATCGCCGCCATATACGGCATTGCAGGGCGTGCGCCAGCACTGCAAGGTGAACGCAAACAGGCCCTGGCTGACGCGCCTCCGCTCCCTGCGGTCGTAGCCGCGCCATGGATCCGCACATGAGCGACATGACAGAGTTCATCGCCATGCTCGCCGGCCCCTATCTGCTGGTGACGGGCATCGGTTTTCTGGTCTCGCCGGCGTTCTACGAGAAGGCGGTGGCGGGAGGCGAGGACGCGGACCGCGTCGCGCTCAACCTCTCGGGCGCCGTGCATTTCCTGGCCGGTCTCCTGATCCTGGTGCAGCATTTCCGCTGGGGCAGCCCGGCGGAGGCCGTGGTCACGCTGGTCGGGGTCGGCGCCCTCCTGAAAGGCACCGCCCTGATCGTGGTCCCCGAGCTGACGCTGAAGTCTCCCAAGGCCTCCCGGGCCGGGCTGCGGGTTTCCGCCGCCGCGTTCCTGCTGGTCGGCGGCTACCTGGCCTATGTGGGCTTCGCCGCGTGAACGCAGGGCGATCCAGGCCCACCTGAGCGCAGGACCGATGCGGCGGATTCGATGGCACGCCGGTTGAGCCGCCTTTCCGCCTGACATATCATTCCGGATCGGCTCGACGCTGAGGTGCATGATGCTCGGCCTGAAAACCAATGGCGAACTGCAGACGCCGGAACCGGGAGCGACGGAGCGGCCGGACCAGCTCTTCCACCTGGAGCCGCGCATGCGCGACGCGGTGGTCAGCCGCTGTCACAGGGCCACTTACCAGCCGGGGCAGTCGCTCTTCGAGCAAGGCGCGCGGCATACCCACTCCTACATCATCGAGGAAGGGCTGGTGCGCACCTACTACACGGCGAGCTCGGGCCGCGAGATCACCATGGCCTACTGGTCCGAGGGCGATCTGGTCGGCGGCCCCAACTTCTTCGGCGACGGCTATCACACCTGGTCCGGCACGGTACAGCGCACGACCCGGGTGCTGGCCATCCGCGGTCGCGACCTGAAGCAGCTCGCGCACCACCATCCGGAGATCGCGTTCTGGATGACCAACACGCTGATGTTCAAGCTGCGCTGGGTGTCGATCCTGTTCCAGCTGCACGGCACCGAGTCGGTCCGGGAGCGGCTGTGCAAGCTGATCCTGATGCTGGCCGACATCTACGGCGTCGGCGACCGCGGCCGCGTGCTGATCAAGCACCGCATCAACCAGAGCGATCTGGCCACCCTGGTCGGGGCCTCGCGGCAGTGGACCAACAAGATCCTGAGCGAGCTGCAGACGCTCGGCCTGCTCGGCCTCGAGGACCGGCACATCATCATCTGCGACCTCGCGGGCCTGCAAGCGCTGATCGACGATTAGAGCGGCTTTCGCTTGGCGGGACTCGTCCACCCCGCTCCCCCTGCCCAACCACCCGATAGAGGCTACCCTTGGGGGCGGGACTGGCACGCTCGGCTCAAGAAAACTCCCGGGTCATTGCAGACCATTTCCAGGCTTCCGCCGGGACCGGGACGGACGCGCCTGTCTGTCAACTGGTTGATTGCGGGCCCTGCCCCGACGCGCCACGCTGGCATCATGGACGCCTGCCCCGTCCGGCAGGCGGAATAGGGAGTCCGTGCGCGCCAGGGCATGTTCGTGTCCGACGTCAGGCGGGGGGCACCGCGCCCGGGCGGGCGGCGATGCGTCGTCTGCGCCTGAGGCATGTCGAGCGGCCGGGGACCACAAACGTCTGAACGAACCGGAGGAAATCGATGCCCAAAGTCCTGCTTTTCGACACCTGGGGCACGCTGGTCGACAACTACAGCATCGCCGACGTGATCGAGCCCTATGTGCACGAATCCCACCTGGCGCAGAAGATCGCGCAGGATTGGCGCAAGCATCAGAAGTGGGCCATGTTCTATCTGACGCTGTGCGACAACTTCGTGCCGCATCCGGGCCTGAACGAGGCCTGCCTGCGCTGGGCGCTGGAGTACCACAACGTGCAGCTCCCGGAAGAGGCGATCAAGGACATCAACGGCAACTACCACAAGCTGCGCGCCTATCCGGACGTGCTCGGCGCCCTCAAGTCGCTCAAGGACCAGGGCCTGACGCTGAAGATCGTCGCCAATCCGACCAAGCAGATGATCGAGGACCACAGCAAGTTCGCCGGCACCATCGAGTATCTGGACGAGATCATCAGCTCGGGCGAGGAGGCGCAGGCATTCAAGCCGTCGCCCAAGGTCTACGAGCTCGGCGTCGAGCGTGCGGGCTGCGCCAAGGACGACATTCTCTGGGTGACAGGCCACTTCTGGGAGGCTGTCGGGGCTGTCCGCCAGGGCCTGCGCGTCGCCTGGACCAACAGGGCGCACCAGCCCATGCTGCAGATCGGCGTTCAGCCGACATATGTGACGAAGAACCTGCAGGAGCTCGCCGACATCCTGGCGGCCGAGCAGGCGATACCGCAAGCAGCAGCGTCCTGAGGTCGGCGACAGAGCCGCCCTGGCTCCGCTGAGGGAAGAGGGCCGCGCCGGTGGCACCGCCGCCGGCGCGGTCTTTTGCGTTGTGGGTACCGGATAGTCCCGCGGTTGGCCGGGACCGCTTGGGGCCGAGCGCATCACCCCCCTCTCCCGTCATTCCCGCGAAAGCGCATGACTGTCCGGGATTCGAGCGCAGCCCATACCCAACCGTCGTCATTGCCAGGCTTGCCCCGGTAATCCATGCCGTTTGCCTCTCGATCTCGCTGAGGGGCCAGTGGAATGGATGCCCGGATCAGGTCCGGGCATGACGAAAATCGAGGGCCAGCAGACCACCCGAAATGCTGTCCGGTCGCAACATTTCAGGCAAGAAACCAAGGCCGCCCATGCCATTCAGATCGACACGCTCCCAAAATCCCGGACACCA
>JAKSBI010000840.1 GCA_022361215.1 Hyphomicrobiales bacterium
ACGCTCGACGCGGTTCCCGCGGGACCGGCGATCGTGATCGCGAACGAGTTCCTGGACGCCCTGCCGGTGCGCCAGTTCGTGCACCGCGCCGACCGCTGGCACGAGC
This sequence comes from Hyphomicrobiales bacterium, assembly GCA_022361215.1. Classification (GTDB taxonomy): domain Bacteria; phylum Pseudomonadota; class Alphaproteobacteria; order Rhizobiales; family Methyloligellaceae; genus JAKSBI01. The sequence goes on from JAKSBI010000840.1 coordinate 107, forward strand.
GCTGCGTCGGCCTGGACCGGAGCGGTGCCCTCGCCTACTGCCTCTCGGAGGGAGCGCTCGACGACCCCGGCATCATCCCGGCGCCGCTGCGGGCACGGACGCCCGAGGACGCCCTCGTGGAGGTGCGCCCAGCCGCCGGAGAGGTGCTGGAGGCGCTGGCCCGGCGCGGCGCCCGGCATGCCCTGGCCGCCCTGATCGTCGATTACGGCCATGTGGCGCAGGGGCCCGGCGAGACGCTGCAGGGCGTGCGCGGCCACCGCTATGCGGACCCGCTTTGCGATATCGGCGCCGTCGACCTGACCGCGCATGTGGACTTCGCCGCCCTTGCCGATGCCGCCCGCGACGCCGGGCTCGAGGTTTGGGGCCCCACGACCCAGGGCGCGTTCCTGCTGCAACTGGGCCTGGCCGAGCGCTGCGCACGACTGGCGGCGTCGGTGCCGCCCGACACGGCCCGCACGGTCGAGGCCGCCGCCGCACGGCTGGTCGAGACCGGCCAGATGGGCGATCTCTTCAAGGTCGTTGCGCTCACCAGCGCCACCTTGCCCGCGCCGCCGCCCTTCCGCACTCCGATGCAGAAGACGGAGGCGGAGACATGATCGAAGCGCAAACGCTTGCCGCGCTCGAGGGCGTACGCCACGGCTTCTTCACCCGCCACGGCGGCGTCTCGACCGGCATTTACGGCTCGCTCAATTGCGGCTTGGGCTCGAAGGACGACCCGGCCAGCGTGACGCGGAACCGGGAGCACGTGGCCACGAGCCTCGGCGTCGCCGCCGGCCATCTCGTGACGCCCTACCAGGTGCACTCGCCGACCGCGGTGGTCGCCACCGGCCCCTGGGGGCATGGCGAGGCGCCGCGCGCCGATGCCATCGTGACCCGGGAGCCGGGCCTTGCGGTGGCCGTCAACACCGCGGACTGCGCGCCGGTTCTGCTGGCCGAGCCCGAGAGCGGCGTGGTGGCGGCGGCGCATGCCGGCTGGCGCGGCGCGCTTGCCGGCGTCATCGACGAGACGGTGGCGCAGATGGCGGCGCTCGGCGCCGAACGGGGCCGCATCGTGGCCGTGGTCGGGCCGGCGGTCTCGCAAGAGGCTTACGAAGTTGGGGAAGACTTCGAGGACCGCTTCCTGGCGGCATCGGCTGCCAACGCCGCCTATTTCAACCGCCCGGACGGCGGCAAGCCCTATTTCGATCTGGTCGGCTATGCCGCCGACCGCCTGCGCGGCGCCGGCCTGCGCCAAATTGACACGATAGAACAATGCACTTACGGCAACGAAGCCGAGCTTTTCAGCTATCGCCGCGCCTGCCATCGGAGCGAGCCGGATTATGGCCGTCAAATTTCTGCCATCGTGCTCGCGTGAAGATCGGCCGCGAAAGACGCGTTTTTGCCGTTTCGCCTGAATTTGCTTGCTGGACGGGCGGATTTCGAATCGATAGAAAACTGAAGTTGATACGGCAAGGTCCAGCATAGATTGCAACCTATGCGATTGGACCGGAGGACGCCTTTTCGAGGGAGCCGGCAGGTGGGTAGCACACGCGCTGCGGACACCATCCGAATGTGTCAGCGGGCTGTCTGGCTAGCTCTATTCGGTCTCATGGCCGCGCTGCTCGCGGGCTGCGCGTCGGGACCGGTCGGCGGTATTCTCAAATCCTCGGAGTCGCCGGCCACCAAGTCGGCACCGGCCGCCGTGACGATCGCGCCCCTGATCGGCGCGCCCACCAGCGTCACCCGGCGCCTGACGGCCGAACTGACCACGGCCGCCCGGCAGCGCCGGGTCCGCGTGGTCGGCAGCGGCGACACGTCGGCCGGCTATACCATCCGAGGCTATCTCGCCACCTCGCCCGACCAGCGCGGCAGCAAGCTGGCCTATATCTGGGACGTCACCGACACCACGGGCAAGCGGGTCCACCGCATCACCGGCGAGCAGATCGTGCAGGCGGAGCCCGGCGGCGATCCCTGGGCGGGCGTCGACCAGGATACCCTGAGCAAGATCGCCGCCAAGACGGCCACCAATCTCGCCGCCTGGTTGCCGAAGCAGACGGCAACGGCAGGCGCGCGCACCACGACGACGGAGCCGCCGTCGCGCTCGCGGCAGCCGACCTCCCGGCGGGCGGCCGAACGGCCCACCCGGACGGCGGCCAGGACCGAGGCCAAAAAGGGCGAGTTCCTGACGCATGTGCCGGCGGTGAGCGGCGCCCCCGGAGACGGCTCCAAGAGCCTGACGCTCGCCATCAAGAAACAGCTCTTCAAGAAGGGCATGAAAATGACCAGCTCCGACGGGCCCCGGGTCTACACCGTGCGCGGCACGGTGAAGGTCGGCCGACCCGCGGACGGCAAGCAGAGCGTCAGCATCGACTGGCAGGTGCTCGACCCCGAGGGCAAGCGTCTCGGCACCGTGTCGCAGCAGAACTCGGTCGCACAGGGCTCGCTCGACGGCCCCTGGGGCAAGACCGCCGACGCCGCCGCGGCAGCCGCCGCGGGCGGCATCGTCAAGTTTCTGCCGAAACCCGGTAGCTGACGGATCTCCTGGCCCGTTGCCGCAATGCGAATATAAGCGGGCTGCTGGAGCCGTCCTGGTTCGGTGGGATCTCTCCGCCCCGCTCTCCCTGTCCGACCACCCGATAGAGGGTACCCTTGGGGTGGTCGGACAGGGAGAGCGGGGTCGGCACGCTCATCCACAAGCTACCCTAAGTCCAGGCGGAGCGGCTGCTTTACAGCCTCGGGCCCGGCTGCTAAAACGCGGCCCTCTTCAATCCCGAACGGCGCTTCGCTCACATTCCTCTCTGGTTCCCCGCGCCGGGAGCGGCTCATGAAACTGGTCGCCGGTAACAGCAACCGCCCCCTCGCCGAGGCGATTGGCGCATACCTCAACACGCCGCTCACGAAATGCGTGGTCCGGCGCTTCGCGGATATGGAGATCTTCGTCGAGATCGAGGAGAACGTCCGCGGCGAGGACGCCTTCGTGATCCAGTCGACCTCCTATCCCGCCAACGACCACATGATGGAGCTGTTGATCATCATCGACGCGCTGCGCCGTGCCTCCGCGCGCCGCATCACCGCGGTGATCCCCTATTACGGCTATGCGCGCCAGGACCGCAAACCCGGTCCGCGCACGCCGATCTCCGCCAAGCTGGTCGCCAATCTGATCACGCGCGCCGGCGCCGACCGGGTGCTGACGCTCGATCTCCATGCCGGGCAGATCCAGGGCTTCTTCGACATCCCGACGGACAATCTGTACGCGGCGCCGGTGATGGTGAACGAGATCAAGGAGAACTTCGAGCTCGGCAATCTGATGGTGGTGTCGCCGGACGTGGGCGGCGTGGTGCGCGCCCGCGGTCTCGCCAAGCGCATCGGGGCGCCGCTGGCCATCATCGACAAGCGCCGCGAGCGCCCGGGCGAATCCGAGGTCATGAACGTCATCGGTAATGTCGAGGGACGGTCCTGCATCCTGGTCGACGACATCGTGGACTCCGGCGGCACGCTCTGCAATGCGGCGGAGGCCCTGCTGGAGCAGGGCGCAACGGAAGTCTCCGCCTATATCAGCCACGGCGTGCTCTCCGGCGGCGCCGTGGCGCGCGTCACGGCCTCCAACATGAACGCGCTGGTGATCACGGACTCGATCCTGCCGACCGAGGCCGTGCGCGTGGCGCACAACATCCGGGTGCTGTCCATCGCGCCCCTGATCGGCGAGGCCATCGCCCGCACCGCCGGCGAGAAGTCCGTGTCGAGCCTGTTCTATTAGGGCCTGCCCCATTGTCTTGCGGTCCGCCTGGCGGTATAAGGCGGCCATCTTACGGTGCGCGCCGACACCCCTGGAGGAGGCGCGGCAGGAATTCCGGGCCGGACAGCGGCCCTTTCTTTATTGGAGAAATGCCATGGCTGAGACCATCGAGCTCAAGGCCGCGGCGCGCGAGCGTGTCGGCAAGGGGGCCGCACGCGCGATCCGCCGCCAGGGCCGCGTGCCCGCCGTCATTTACGGGGAAAAGAAGTCGCCGGAACCGATCACCCTGGAGTCCCGCGACCTCTGGCAGCAGGTGAAGACCGGCACATTCCTCAGCACCGTCTTCATGATCGACGTCGACGGCGACAAGACGCGCGTGATCCCGCGCGACCTGCAACTCGACCCGGTGCGCGACTTTCCGGTGCATGTGGACTTCCTGCGCCTCGGCGAAGGCGCGTCGATCACCGTCGAGGTGCCGGTGAGCTTCGTGAACGAGGAGCTCTCGCCCGGCCTCAAGCGCGGCGGCATCCTGAACATCGTCCGCCATGCCGTCGAGGTACTTTGCCCGGTGGCCGCGATCCCGGAGCGGATCGAGGCGGACCTGGACGGCTTCGAGATCGGCGACTCCCTGCACATCTCGGCCATCACCCTTCCCGAAGGCGTCACGCCGACCATCACGGACCGCGATTTCACGATCGCGACCATCGCCGGACGCGCGGCGGAAGACGAGACGGCGGCCGAGGGCGAGGACGAGCTGCTCGAAGGCGAAGCAGCCGAGGGCGAGGACGCCGAGGCCGGAGACGAGGCGGGCGGCGAAGAGTAGCGCCGCCTCTCGCGCCTGCTCTTCGAGACTGGGCTCGCGCTGCCATGAAACTTCTGGTCGGACTGGGCAATCCCGGCGCCAAATACGCGCGCAACCGTCACAATGTCGGCTTCATGGCGGTCGACCGCATTGCCGAGGCCCATGGCTTCGATGCCTGGCGCAAGCGCTTCCAGGGCGAGGCAGCCGAAGGGCGCCTCGGCGGCGAGAAGTGCCTGCTGCTCAAGCCCATGACCTATATGAACGAATCCGGCCGGTCGGCGGGCGAGGCGGTGCGCTTCTACAAGATCCCGCTGGAGGACGTGGTCGTCCTCCATGACGAGCTCGACCTGAAGCCCCGCAAGGTCCGCGTCAAGACCGGCGGCGGCGTGGCCGGTCACAACGGCCTGAAATCGGTGGGCGCCCATATCGGCAACGGCTTCCGGCGCGTGCGCATCGGCATCGGTCATCCGGGCCGCAAGGATCTCGTGCACGGCTATGTGCTGCGCGACTTCGCCAAGGCCGATCAGGAGTGGGTCGCGCCGCTGCTCGATGCCATCGCCGACGCGGCGCCCCGGCTCGCCCAAGGCGACGACGCCAACTTCATGAACGAGGTGGCGCGCGCTGTGGCGCCGGCCGGCGAGCTCGACGGGAAGAAGCCCGCTGCAGGCGGGTCGGCATCGGATGCATCGCCCGCGCCGGCCGAGCGGGCGGTCGCGAAACCGGAACGGTCGGCGGGCGAAGGCCCCCTCGCCCAGATGCTGAAGCGCTGGCGGGGCACGCGGAGGGATTAACCCGGATGGGATTCAAGTGTGGGATCGTCGGGCTGCCCAATGTGGGCAAGTCCACCCTGTTCAACGCCTTGACACAGACGGCGGCGGCCGAGGCCGCCAACTATCCGTTCTGCACCATCGAGCCGAATGTGGGCGAGGTCTCGGTGCCGGACCCGCGGATCGAGAAGATCGGCACCATCGCCAAATCGGCGAGCGTGATCCCGACCCGCCTCACCTTCGTGGACATCGCGGGCCTCGTGAAAGGCGCCTCCAAGGGCGAGGGGCTCGGCAACCAGTTCCTCGGCCATATCCGCGAGGTCGACGCCATCGCCTATGTGCTGCGCTGCTTCGTCGACGACGACATCACCCATGTGGAGGGGCGGATCGATCCCCTCTCCGACGCCGAGACGGTCGAGACCGAGCTGATGCTGGCCGATCTCGAAAGCCTGGAGAACCGCATCCCCGCGCTGGAGAAGCGCATCCGCGGCCAGGACAAGGAGGCGAAAAAGACGCTGGCCCTGGTGGAAGCCGCCCTCGCCGTGCTGCGCGAGGGCAAGCCCGCGCGGGCCGTCGAGATCGCGCCCGAGGACCGCAGAGCCTTCAAGCAGCTGCAACTGCTGACCAGCAAGCCGGTGCTCTATGTCTGCAACGTGGACGAGGCCAGCGCGGCGACGGGCAACGACCATTCGCGGCAGGTCGAGGCGGCGGCAGCGGCCGAGGGCGCCGGCGTCGTGGCCATCTCCGCCAAGATCGAGGCGGAGCTCGCGCAGCTCAGCGACGAGGAGCGGACCGAGTTCCTGGCGGAGCTCGGGCTCGAGGAGCCAGGCCTGAACCGCCTGATCCGCGCCGGCTACCAGCTCCTGGGGCTGATCACCTATTTCACGGCGGGGCCGAAGGAGGCCCGCGCCTGGACCGTGCCCGCCGGCACCGCCGCGCCGCGGGCCGCCGGCGTCATCCACACGGACTTCGAGCACGGCTTCATCCGCGCCGAGACCATCGCCTACGACGACTACGTGGCCTGCGGCGGCGAGAGCGGCGCCCGCGACGCCGGCCGCATGCGCCTCGAAGGCAAGGACTACATCGTGCAGGACGGCGACGTCATGCACTTCCGCTTTGCGACGTAGTACGGCACTCTAGGGCCTGTTGCGGGACCCACTTGAACAGAGCGGAACCGGTGGCTGAACACATCTATTGGGAAGACTTCCAGGTCGGCCGGACCGTGACGCTGGGCGAGAAGCACGTCACGCGCGAGGAGATCATCGCCTTCGCCACGGAGTTCGACCCGCAGCCCTTCCATCTGGACGAGACGGCGGCGAAGGACACGCCGCTGGGCGGGCTGGCGGCCAGCGGCTGGCACAGCTGCGCCATGCTGATGCGCATGATCTGCGACGGCTATCTGGTGAATTCGAGCTCGCTCGGCTCGCCGGGTCTCGACGAGGTCAAATGGCTGGAGCCGGTGCGGCCGGGCGACGTGCTCACGGCGCGCTACACCTGCGTCGAGGCGCGGCCCTCGGAAAGCCGGCCGAACTTCGGCGTCTGCCGCATGCACTACGAGGTCTTCAATCAGTTCGACCGTCCGGTCATGACCTGGGACTGCACCCAGTTCTTCGGGCGCCGGTCGGCGGATGGCAGCCCATGAGCGGCTATTTCGAGGACTTCGTGATCGGCGAGACGGTGGAGCTCGGCAGCCATGCCTTCACGGCGGAGGACATCGTCTCGTTCGCCGAGCGCTTCGATCCACAGCGCTTTCATCTGGACCACGACGCGGCCAAGGAGACGATCTTCGGCGGCCTCTGCGCCTCGGGCTGGCACACGGCGGCCGTCTGGATGCGGCTGATGGTCCAGTACAGGCAGCGCACCACCGCGGAGATCGCGGCGGCCGGCGGCACGCCCGCCCGGCTCGGCCCCTCCCCCGGCTTTCGCGAGCTCAAATGGATCAAGCCGGTCTATGCCGGCGACGTCATCGCCTACCGCTCGACGCCGGAGGACAAGGTCGAGCTCAGGTCGCGGCCCGGATGGGGGCTGCTGGTGACGCGCAACGAAGGCGTGAACCAGAGCGGCGACGTGGTCTTCAGCTTCCTCGGGCAGGTCTTCGTGGAGCGCCGGCCGGCAGACCTGCCGCGCTCGGCCTGAGGGCGGCATCTCGGCGGCATCGCCTCCCCGCTTTGGCGATCCGGTACACGGCCCGCGAATGGCCTCGAGTGTAACCGGTGCGACTGACTTCTTACCTGAAATGCAGCAATGCCACACTTGCCAGTCAATTTCGATCGGCATAGCTTTTATTTGTCATGATCAAACTACTCTCTATTGTCGGAATTGCTCTAGCTGTATCGAGCTTCACTGCCAGCGCGGCAGAAAATCCGACGCGCGATCGGCTTGCCCAGAGCACCAGCGAATGTCCAAGTCGCATCCCGTATTGCAAGGCGATCAAAAGTTGCAAACATGCATGCTTTCTCCTCACCGAATGCGGTGCGGCCCGCTTGGATCGGGACAAAGATGGAATTCCCTGTGAGAATGTCTGTCGGAAACCATGTGCCTTGCAGCGCACCGGTTCCGTTCTGAGCCCTGAGGATCTTCGGAAACGCGAGGGGAGATAGCAGGTCTCGCAGCCGACGGAGCCGCCGTCGGCAAGAGCGAGACCGGCGTCACTCCTCCGGCTGCTGGCCGTAGCCCGCAAACCTAGCCAGCACCCGGCTCATCTCCGCTGCGCTCAGGAGGCGCGGCTCGCCGATCTCCAGCACCTTGATGTACTGCGCCGCCAGGGTCTCCACCTCCAAGGCCAGGTCGAGCGCCGCCGGAAGCGTCTCCCCCGTCGCGATCTGCCCGTGATTGGCCATCAGGCAAGCCTTGCGGATGCGCAGCGTGGTCTCCACATGGGCGGCCAGCTCGCCGGTGCCGAAGGTGGCATAGGGCGCCAGCGGGATGTCGCTGCCGCCGGCTACGGCCACCATGTAATGAAAGGCCGGGATGGGCTTGTGGGCACAGGCCAGGGCCGTGGCGTTCAGCGAATGACAATGGACCACCGCGGCCGCGTCCTCGCGGGCCCGGTAGGCGGCCAGGTGAAAGCGCCACTCGCTCGACGGCTTGCGGCCGGCAGCGTCATAGGCGCCGTCGGGGCCGACATAGGCCACGTCCTCCACCCGCAGCGCGTCATAGGGCAGGCCCGTCGGCGTGATCAGGATGCCGTCGCCCCAGCGGCAGGAGACGTTGCCGGAGGTGCCGGGCGAAAGCCCCGCACGGGCCATGGCCTGGGCGGTCTCGATGACGCCCTGGCGGGCCTTGGCCTCGTCCCTTGCGGTGTCGTGCATGGCTCTCGGGGTCGGTTCTTGCGGGTCTCGCTCGTCGTGCAGGGGAATCAAAGCGCGCCCGGTGCGGGGCAGCAACGGCTTCAGCGCCGCAGGCTTAACGTCCCGCCGCCCAGGGCGCGAGCCGGTCAGCCCCCGTCGCCCTCGGGCTTATGCTCCGGATAGAGCTGCTGCAGCCCCTCGGCGCTGGCGGCGCAGACGCCGCGCTCGGTGATCAGGCCGGTGACCAGCCGCGCCGGCGTGACGTCGAAGGCGTAGTTGGCGGCCGGGCTGCCCGGCGCCGCGATGTCCACGGTCACGACCGTGCCGTCGTCGAGGCGGCCGCTCATCTGGGTGACTTCTTCTTCCGCGCGTTGCTCGATCGGGATCTTGAAGCCGTCGTCCAGCGTCCAGTCGATGGTCGAGTGCGGCAGGGCGACGTAGAACGGCACGTCGTTGTCGTGGGCGGCGAGCGCCTTCAGATAGGTGCCGATCTTGTTGCAGACGTCGCCGTTGGCGGCGGTGCGGTCGGTGCCGACGATGCAGAGGTCCACCTGGCCATGCTGCATGATATGGCCGCCGGCATTGTCGGTGACGATGGTGTGCGGCACGCCGTGGCCGCCGAGCTCATAGGCCGAGAGCGACGCACCCTGGTTGCGCGGGCGCGTCTCGTCCACCCAGACATGGACGGGCACGCCGGCGTCGTGGGCCTGGTAGATGGGCGAGAGCGCCGTGCCCCAGTCGACCGTGGCCAGCCAGCCGGCATTGCAGTGGGTAAGAACGTTGACGGTCTCGCCGGGCTTGCGCGCGGCATGCTCGCGGATCAGCGCGGCCCCATGCTCGCCAATGCGCCGGCAGGTCTCCACGTCCTCGTCGCAGATCTCGGCGGCGCGCGCATACGCCACCTCGAGGCGGCGCTCGCGCGGCAGGTTGCGCACGGCCTTCGCCATCTCGTCGAGCGCCCAGCGCAGATTGACGGCCGTGGGGCGCGTGGCCATCAGCAGCTCCGCCGCCCGGTCCAGCGCGTCGTCCGAGGCATCCTCGCGCAGGGCCAGGCAGATGCCGTAGGCCGCCGTGGCGCCGATCAGGGGCGCGCCGCGCACCTGCATGGTGCGGATCGCCGTCGCGGCCTCCTCCACCGTGGTCAGCCGGGCGATCTCGAAGACGTGCGGCAGCTTGGTCTGATCGATGATCTCCACCGACCAGCCGTCCTCCGCGACCCAGATCGTGCGGTAATGGCGTCCATCGATCTGCATGGCCCTACTCCCCTTCGAACTCCATCAGCGTGTGGCATTCGATGCCAAGCTTCTCGACGCGCGCCCGGCCGCCGAGATCGGGAAGGTCGATGACGAAGGCCGCACCGACGACCACGGCGTCGAGCTTGGCGAGCAGCTTGACCGCCGCTTCCGCGGTGCCGCCGGTGGCGATCAGGTCGTCGATCATCAGCACGCGCTCGCCGTGCCGGATCGCATCCTCGTGGATCTCGATGACGTCGACGCCGTATTCGAGCTCGTAGTCCTGGCCGATGGCCTTCCAGGGCAGCTTGCCCTTCTTGCGGATCGGCACGAAGCCGCAGCCGAGCTTCTCCGCCACGGCGCCGCCCAGGATAAAGCCGCGCGCCTCGATGCCGGCGACGGCATCCACGGAGGCGTCGAGATAGGGCGCGGTCAGTCGCTCCACGCAGATGCGCAGGCCGTCGGCATCGCCGAGCAGCGTGGTGATGTCCCGGAACAGGATCCCGTCCTTGGGATAGTCCGGGATGGTGCGGACGAGGTCTTTGAGATCGACGGTGTCCTGAACTGTCATGGGTTCGCTCCCTGCCCCAGCACGCGCCCGGCGACGGCGTCGAGCTTCTTCAGGAGCGCCGGATCGCGGGCCTCCGGCGCGGTGATGATGGCGGTGTCGAGCACGCGGTCCGATCCGATCGGACAGGGCTCGTGCGCGCGGGGAAAGTCCCGGGCGATGCGGCCGACGAGCTGACGGGCCTTGTCGACATTCTCGTTCAGCACCCGCAACAGCTCCGCCACGTCGATGTCCTGATGCGCCTCGTGCCAGCAGTCGTAGTCGGTGACCATCGCGACCGTGGCGTAGCAGATCTCGGCCTCGCGGGCGAGCTTGGCTTCGGGCATGTTGGTCATGCCGATCACGTCGCAGCCCCAGGATCGGTAGAGATGGGACTCGGCCCGGGTGGAGAACTGCGGCCCCTCCATGACCAGATAGGTGCCGCCCCGCTGATAGGGGATGTCCTCGGCCTTGGCCGCGGCCTCGATATGCTTGACCAGGCCGGGGCTGACCGGGTCGGCCAGCGACACATGGGCCACGCAGCCCGCGCCGAAGAAGCTCTTCTCGCGGGCGAAGGTGCGGTCGATGAACTGGTCCACGAGCACGAAGGTGCCGGGCGAGAGCGCCTCGCGGAAGGAGCCGCAGGCCGAGACGGAGATCAGATCCGTGACGCCGGCGCGCTTCAGGGCGTCGATGTTGGCCCGGTAGTTGATCTGGCTCGGCCCCAGCACGTGGCCGCGGCCGTGGCGCGGCAGGAAGACGAGCGGCAGGCCGTCGATCTCGCCGAACCGAAGCTCGTCGGACGGCGCGCCCCAGGGCGTCTCGATGCGCTCGGCGCGAACCGCCTCCAGGCCCGGCAGGTCGTAGAGCCCGCTGCCCCCGATAATACCCAGAACCGAACGGGTCATGCTGTGGTCTCCCTCATTTCGCCTCCATGTAGAACAACGCCCAGACCCAGCGCTGCCCCTCCTCCTCGCTCACCTCGACGCCCGAGGCGGGCGGGCGCATCAGCCAGAGCGGGCCGAGCCCGCCAAGGGCAAGCGGCCGTTCGTCCATCGTCGTGGCAAGGATCCAGGTCTTGTCCGCAAGCTCCGCCTCGGTCAGCTCGCCGCCGTAACCGTCGAGCGCCAGAAAGCGGACGGATTGAGGCTCGGCGCCCGCGCGCTTCAGCACCTCATGCAGGAGCGGGCCCGCGAATGTCGCGGCCGCGGACAGGGCCGCCAGCCTGGCGCGGACCGTGCCCTGGGGCAGGCTGGCCAGCATCTTCCGGTCGAACTGCACGGCACGCTCGAACGTCACCTCGTGATGGTTGAGGACACCGTCGCGCTTCGGGTCGAGCGCGCCCCGGTTGCTGTGCGCGATCTTGCCCGCGACGGTCAGGATCACAGGCCCCGAGGGCTGTGGCGCGTCCATCGCGCCGGCCCGATCCTGGAGGCCGAGCAGCAGCGTCATGGCCGCGGCCAAGGCGATCCAGCTGCGCACTCCGGGCACTGACACGCTCCCTCCCCGTTTGCCGCCCGACGCCATTTGACCCCAAACGGCGAGATGAAAAAAGGCCCCGTGTCCCGAGGCCTTTTCCAGCGTCACCGCGCCAAGATGGATCTTCGCAGTTCGCTAGTGGCCGATCCTGCTCCAGACCTTGCGCTTGGCGAAGTAGAGCAGGCCCGCCAGCACGATCAGATAGAGCATGACGCGAAAGCCCATCCGGTGACGCTCCTCCAGCTTGGGCTCGGCGGCCCACATCATGAACGCCGTCACGTCCTTGGCGTAGTTGGAGAGGGTCGCCGGCGTGCCGTCCGTATACTCGATGACATCGTCCTCCATCGGCTTGGGCATGGCGATCTGATGGCCGGGGAAGGCCGCGTTGTAATGCATGCCTTCCGACATCTCGATGCCCGCCGGCGGATCTATGTAGCCGACCAGCAAGGCATAGAGGTAGTCGGGCCCATACGGGCGCGCCTTGGCCATGACCGACAGATCCGGCGGCAGCGCGCCGCCATTGGCGAACCGCGCCTCCTGATCGTTCCTGTAGGGGGAGACGAAGCGGTCGGACGGCTTGCCCGGCCGCTCGAACATATCGCCCTCCTCGTTGGGACCGTCGGTCACCTCTACGGCCGCGGCGATGGCCTTCACCGCCTCCTCGGAGAACTCCGGCCCGCCGGGCTCGCCCAGATTGCGATAGGAGAGCAGGTTCATGCCGTGGCAGGACGCGCAGACCTCCTTGTAGACCTTGAAGCCGCGCTGCAACTGCCCCCGGTCGAAGGTTCCGAAGGGCGGGCTGAAGGACCAGTCCTGCGACGCCACGGACGGCATGTCGGCCGCGGAGGCCGGCGGAACGGTCCAGGCGGCGCCGAGCAGTGCGACGGCAAGCGCCGCCGTGCGGATCATCTTCGGTGAAACGCGTCCAGCCATCGTCTTGTTCCCCATCACCGCTTCTCCGGCGCCGCCGGCGCCGCCTCGGGCGTCGGACCGCCGCCGCCCGCCTTGCCGAGCACATCGTCGGTAATGCTCCCCGGCGTCTGCTTCGGCGTCTCGATCAGCCCGACCACCGGCATCACGATCAGCAGGTGGATGAAGTAGTAGGCGGTGAAGATGCGGGCGAAGAACAGATACCAGCCCTCCGCCGCCTGCGCGCCCAGATAGCCGAGAGCGAGGCAGGTGAAGACGAAGAGGTAGAAGAACGGCTTGTAGAGCGGCCGGTAGCGCGTCGAGCGCACCCGGGAGGTGTCGAGCCACGGGATCAGCGCCAACACGCCGATCGACGCGAACAGCGCAACGACGCCCATGAGCTTGTCGGGGATCGCCCTGAGGATCGCGTAGAAGGGCAGGAAATACCATTCCGGCACGATGTGCGGCGGCGTCTGCAGCGGGTTGGCGCGGATGTAGTTGTCGGCGTGACCCAGATAGTTCGGTGCGTAGAACACGAAGGCGGCGAACAGCAGCAGGAAGACGCTGAGCGCGAAGCCGTCCTTGACCGTGTAATAGGGATGGAAGGGAACGGCGTCGTCCTTGGTCTTGATGTCGATGCCGGTCGGGTTGTTGTTGCCGGGCACGTGCAGCGCCCAGATATGCAACAGCACCAGGCCCACCAGCACGAAGGGCAGCAGGTAGTGCAGGCTGAAGAGCCGGTTGAGCGTCGGCCCGCCGACCGAGAAACCGCCCCAGATCCACTCCACGAGAGTGGTGCCGAGGCCGGGAATGATGGCATCGAGCGAACTGAACAGGTTGGTGATCACCGTCACCGCCCAGAAGCTCATCTGGCCCCAGGGCAGCGAGTAGCCCATGAAGGCCGTCGCGATCATCACCAGGAGGATGATCACGCCGAGGATCCACAAGACCTCGCGCGGCGCCTTGTAGGAGCCGTAGTAGAGCCCGCGAAGCATGTGGATGTAGACGGCGATGAAGAACATGGAGGCGCCGACCGCGTGGGTGTAGCGCAGCAGCCAGCCCCAGTTCACGTTCCGCATGATGTGCTCGACGCTGTCGAAGGCCATGGACTCGTGTGGAACGTAGTGCATGGCGAGCACGATACCGGTCATGATCTGGACGACCAGGCAGAAGGTCAGGATACCGCCGAAGGTCCAGAGATAGTTCAGGTTGCGCGGCGTCGGAAAGTCCACGAACTGGTCGTGCATGGCGCGCGGCAGCGGCAGGCGCTCGTCCAGCCACCTTTCGATGCCGGTGTTCGGCTTGTATGTCGATTCGTGTGCCATCGGATGCCCCCTAGCCAATCTTGATCTTGGTGTCGGAGATGAAGCTGAAGGGCGGGATGTCGAGATTGCGCGGCGCCGGTCCCTTGCGGATGCGGCCCGCCGTATCGTAGTGCGAGCCGTGGCAGGGGCAGAACCAGCCGCCGTACTCGCCGCGGGCATCGCCCACCCGCTGCCCCTTCGGGATGCAGCCGAGATGGGTGCAGATGCCGATCAGCACCAGCCACTTCTCCTTGCCCTCGCCGACCCGGTTCGGATCGGTCGCGGGGGCGTCGGCCTCGAGGTTCTCGTTGCGCGCCACCGGGTCCGGCAGGTCGGCCAGGGCGACCTCGGTCGCCGAGGCGATCTCCTTGGCCGTGCGGTGGCGGATGAAGACCGGCTTGCCGCGCCACATCACGGTGATGGCCTGGCCTTCCTCGATCGGCGAGAGATCGATCTCGATCGATGCCAGCGACAATGTCGAGGCATCGGGGTTCATCTGATCGATCATCGGCCACAAGGCGGCCGCGCCGCCGACGGCGGCGAACGATCCGGCAGCGATATAGATGAAATCGCGGCGTGTTGGTTCCTGGCTGTCCGTGGACACGGCGGCACCCTCCTTCAGGACCAAGCTCAAGCTGTTGCCCTTGCCATGTTTTCAAACGTGGAGCAACCGGCTCGGACGAGCCGGATCATCCAGTGCTTTCGACTGTTACCCCCAACTGTCCAACCTGCCACGTCACCAAAACCCTGTCTTGGGAGACCGCCGTTTCCCGACGTCGCGTCAGGCAGCGCCGCTCTGTGTCATGGTTACGGCAGGGGCCGTCTTTGCGGACCAGTTTCTTGCATCGATGCGACGGAATGTCCAGCGGTCCGAAGTGGGCAATTTGGCACATTTGCAAGGCCCTAGCGAGCGGAGCCGGACCAAATCACGGAGCCCCCACCCGAGCCCCGCGGAAGGAGCCGGCCATGGTGCAGATCGCCCTCTACCAGCCCGACATCCCGCAGAACGCCGGAACCATCCTGCGGCTCGGCGCCTGCCTCGCGACGCCGGTGCACATCATCGCGCCGGCAGGCTTCGACGCCTCCGACCGGGCGCTGCGCCGCGCCGGCCTCGACTATCTGGATCATGCGGCGATCCACCGCCACGCGTCCTTCGCGGCGTTTCGGGAATGGCAGCAGGGCGCCGGTTCGCGGCTGATCCTGCTCACGACCCGGGCGCCCGTCCCCTATACGCAGGCGCGCTTCCGGGCGGGCGACATTCTGATGCTCGGCCGCGAGAGCGCCGGCGCGCCCGCTTCCGTTCACGAGGCCGCGGATCTGCGCCTCAGGATCCCGATGCGGCCGGGCCTGCGCTCGATCAACGTCGCCGTCGCCGCGGCGATGGCGCTCGGGGAAGCCCTGCGCCAGACGGCGGGCTTCCCCGAGCAGACGAGCGACTGAGCGCGGCCCGGGGTCAGGCCGCCGGGATCTGCTCCAGGAACCCGCCGGACTGGCGCGTCCAGAGCGTGGCGTAGAGGCCGCCCTTGCGAATCAGCGCGTCGTGGGTCCCCTCCTCCACGATCCGGCCCTGATCCATCACGATCAGGCGGTCCATGGCGGCGATGGTGGACAGCCGGTGGGCGATGGCGATCACGGTCCGGCCCTGCATCAGATTGTAGAGCTGCTCCTGGATCGCCGCCTCGACCTCGGAGTCGAGCGCCGAGGTGGCCTCGTCCAGGATCAGGATCGGCGCGTCCTTGAGCAGCATGCGGGCGATGGTGATGCGCTGGCGCTGGCCGCCGGAGAGCTTCACGCCGCGCTCGCCCACATGGGCGTCGTAGCCGGTGCGGCCCCGGGCGTCCGCCAGGTCCAGGATGAAGTCGTGCGCATGCGCCTGCCTGGCGGCGGCCACGACCGCGGCCTCGTCCGCATCCGCACGCCCGTAGCGGATGTTGTCCATCACCGAGCGGTGCAGCAGCAAGGACTCCTGGGTCACCATGCCGATATGGCCGCGCAGGCTGTCCTGGGTGACGCCCGCAATGTCCTGGCCGTCGATCAGGATGCGGCCCCGCTCCAGGTCGTAGAACCGCAGGAGCAGGTGCACGAGCGTGGACTTGCCCGCGCCCGAGCGCCCCACCAGGCCGACCTTCTCGCCCGGCGCAATGCTGAGCGACAGATCCTCGATGATGCCGCTGTCCCGGCCGTAGTGGAACCGCAGGTTCTCGAAGCGGATCTCGCCCCGGCTCACCTCGAGCGCCGCCGCGCCCGGACGGTCGACCACGGTGCGTGCCTTCGAGATCGTCTCCATGCCCTCCTGCACGGTGCCGATGTTCTCGAAGATGCCGGTCACCACCCACATGATCCATCCGGCCATGTTGTTGATGCGGATGACCAGGCCGCTGGCGAGCGCGATGGCGCCGAGGCTGATGCGCCCCTCGCCCCAGAGCCAGACGGCAAGCCCCGTGGTGGCGACGATCAGCGCGCCGTTCAGGGTCCAGACCACGATCTCCAGCACGGTCGTCATGCGAAGCTGGTCCAGGAACCTCTCGGTGTGGTCCTCCAGCGCCTCGCGCGCATAGACGTCCTCCCGGTCCGGATGGGGAAAGAGCTTGATGGTCAGCACGTTGGTGTAGCTGTCGACGATGCGCCCGGTCAGCATCGAGCGCGCCTCGGACATCACCACCGCCCGGTCCTTGATGCGCGGCACGAACACGAACAGCACGACCGTGAACGCCACCAGCCAGACCAGCAGCGGGATCATCAGCCGCGCGTCGGCCTCCAGGAAGATCACAAGCGCGCTGACGGTGTAGATCAGCACGAACCACATGGTGTCCACCACCTGCACCACCGATTCCCGGAGTGCCGGCCCGGTCTGCATGATCTTGTTGGCGATGCGCCCGGCGAAGTCGTTCTGGAAGAAGGCCAGGCTCTGGCGCAGCACATAGCCATGGGTCTGCCAGCGGACCAGGTTCGTGAAGCCCGCCGTGACGCTCTGGTTGACCAGCAGGATATGCAGCGCGAACACCACGGGCCGCAGGATGAGGGCGACGAACGCCATCCAGATCAGCGTCAGGCCGTGGTCCGAGAGGAAGGAGGCAGGGCTCTCCGCCGCCTTCATCAGGTCCACGAGCTGCCCGAGAAAGGCGAACAGCGCGATCTCGACCATGGCGGCGAAGAAGCCGACGACCATGATCGCCAGGAAAGTCGGCCAGACCTGCCGCACATAGTGCCAGTAGAACAGGCCAAGACGGCCCGGCGGCCGCTCGAAAGTCGCATGTTTGAAAGGGTCGATCGCTCGTTCGAAGTGGCGAATCATGGCTTCGCTCCTGCCACACGGGTTTCCAAGTCATCCAAGGACGAGTTCGGTACGTGCGGACGGGCGAGCCTGGTCGTGCGACCTCTCAGCTCACTTCGGGTATGTGCGTCCGCGCGTCAGCTGTGCTGCGCACTGATCGACATGAGAATCACCTCTCGGTCGTTGACGGACGGACGTTTAATAGCACGAGTGTGACGGAAAGGTGACCGGGCGCCCGCGAAATCGGAGTGGCGCCGATCCCGAAGACGCCGCCTGTTGTTGCGACGACTTGCACGACATGATTGTGTTTCAAACTCAGTCAAACAATATTCATGTTCGTGGAGATCGCCAAAGCCGCGCCATCCGGTACACCATCGGCGACCGCGAACACGGCGAACGGACGGACCGTTGGGCAAGGACGGGTCTCATATGCCTCGCGACGACAAAAGCAGCGCCGTTTACAGCTTGAATTCTCTCGTCATCATCGTCCTGTTTTTTACGTCCATGTTTCTCGTTCTGGTCGCCGTCAGATCGCAAACGGCTTCGCTCGATTTCGAAACCCTGAAAGAATCGAGCATCGGAGAGATTATCGAGGAACTGGTTATAACTTTCAGGAACCCCGGATCCGGCCGAGACATACTGAGATTAGAGCGCTTGAATAGCGCACTTGACGATGCATACGACGCATATTTGCAGGACGATTACGATAAGTCCTTAGATCATTTCAAAAAAGCTCTCAAAATAGACCCCGAAAATGCAGAGGCTTTAGCCGGCTGGGGGTTAATATTGCATTCCAGAGACGATCTGGACGGTGCAATTGAAAAATTCAGGCAAGCCGTTGCCACCGATCCGAGCAACCTTATCGCTTATAGATGGTTGGGAGACGCGCTGGCGGACAAAGGCGACTTTTCCGGCGCCATCGAGAAATACAGCCACGTCTTCAAGGAAGACCCGAACGATGCACCGAATCTCCGCAGCTTCGGAGAAGCTCTTCGCAAAACGGGTGACATAAAGGGAGCGATAGAGAAATACAGGAGGTCTATCCTAATAGAGTCGGACAACAAGAATTATTATGGCCTAACCGGTTTGGGCCGCCTGCTGGACGAAACGGGAAAAACGGCGGAAGCGATAGACCTGTTCCGGCGCGCCACCAAAGTACACCCGACCAGAACGCTCGCGCATGAACTCTGGATCGAGCGCTTGATCGAGGACGGGGCGTTCGAAGACGCCATCGCGAAGATCGAGATCGCCGTGGAGCTGATCCCGGACGAAGCCTATTTCTACGCGGCCTGGGGCCGGGTGCTGGAACGACAGGGCCATCGCAAAGAGGCAGCCGAGAAATACAAGAAAGCCAGGGCGTTGGATCCGGACGGCTCTGCGTCTTATGAGGCAAAGATTGAGCCGCATGGACAAGAAAGCAAGTCAGGCGCAGAGCCCCGAGCCTCGCTCGACGACAGCCAGGCCGACAAAATATTCGCGCTCTTGGATGAGGCCAGCAGGCTAGAAGAAAAAGAAAACCTTGATGGATCCCTAGAGATATACAAGCAAATTCTGAGCATAGACCCCAAGAACAAATTCGCCCTTTCTGGATGGGGCGCAATTCTGCAGTACCAGGACGATTTGGAGGGCGCGATTCAAAAATACAAAGAAACAATTGATGCTCACCCTGACTACAGTTTGGCTTATGTTTGGTTGGGTGACGCGCTCGCGATTCAGGGAGATTTTTCCGGTGCCCTCGAGAAATACATCTACGTCTCCATGAATTTCCCGAGCGATAAAGCAAATCTGCGCAGCTGGGGAGATCTAAAACAAAAAATGGGCGATTTGGACGGCGCGATCTACAAGTACCAAGAAATACTATCCATCGATAAAAACGACTACCCTGCATATGCAGGCTGGGCAGACGCTCTCGTGAAAAAAGGGGACCTGCCCGGCGCAATCGAAAAGTACAGGGCAGCACTGAAGATAGAGCCGGACAATTACACCGGCATTCTCGGCTTGGGCGCGGCGTTGTACGCGAACGGCAATGTTGCAGAGGCGATGGATCAGTTTCGGCGCGCCACACAGGTGAACCCGCACAACGCGCTGGCCCATGAATTCTGGGTCACACGCTTGATCGAGGAGAAGGAATTCGAGAAAGCAATAGAGAAGAGCAAGGAGGCCTTGGAACTGGAACCGACCAATCCCGCTCTCTACGGGTCTTGGGGCTTCGCGCTGTCCCGGCTGGGCCGTCTGAACGAGGCCATTGAGAAATACAAAAAAGCGACGGAACTGGACCCAAAATACTCCCGAGCCTACGAATATTGGGGCCACGCCCTGCAAAGCAAGGGCGACGTCGACGGCGCCCTGGAGATGTTCGAAAAAGCGAGAAGCACGCGATCGGACTAGGGCCTGTGGACACTTACGTTGCCGCCAAACCCGCCATTGCGTCCGGCTGCCGCCCGTGCGATGGCGGTGTCGCATTGAGGCTCTCCGGCGCCGATACCGACAGCTGCCCATGACCGAAACCGACCTCTCCTCCCTTTCGCCCGACGCGCTCGAGGGCCGCAGGACGCGGGCGGCCGCCTGGTTCGAAGAGCTGCGCGACGCCATCTGTGCCGCGTTCGAGGGGCTGGAGGACGAACTCACCGGGCCGCTCGCCGAGCGCGAGCCCGGCCGCTTCGAGCGCAAGGCCTGGTCGCGCACCGACCACACCGGCGCCAAGGGCGGCGGCGGCGAGATGTCGATGATGCGCGGCCGGGTGTTCGAGAAGGTCGGCGTGCACATCTCGACCGTGCACGGGGAGTTCGCGCCCGAGTTCCGCGACCAGATCCCCGGCGCCGCGGAGGACCCGCGCTTCTGGGCCAGCGGCATTTCGCTCATCGCCCATATGCACAACCCCAACGTGCCGGCGGTGCATATGAACACGCGCTTCGTGAACACCACCAAGGCGTGGTTCGGCGGCGGCGCGGACCTGACGCCGGTGCTCGACCGCCGGCGCACCCAGGACGACCCCGACACCGAGACCTTCCACGCCGCCATGCGCCGCGCCTGCGAGGCCCACGCCGTTGCCGACTACGACTGCTACAAGAAATGGTGCGACGACTATTTCACCCTGAAGCACCGGGGCGAGATGCGCGGCATCGGCGGCATCTTCTACGACTATCTCGACTCGGGCGACTGGGATGCGGACCTCGCATTCACCAAGGAGGTCGGCCGGGCCTTCCTCGGCGTCTACCCCGAGCTGGTGCAGCGCAATATGAACGCCGACTGGACCGAGGCCGACCGCGAGGAGCAACTGGTGCGGCGCGGCCGCTACGTGGAGTTCAATCTGCTCTACGACCGCGGCACGGTGTTCGGGCTGAAGACCGGCGGCAATGTGGACTCGATCCTGTCCTCCATGCCGCCGGTGGTGAAATGGCCCTGAGCCGCGCAGTCGACGCTGGCACAAAAAACCCGCCACACCTTCGCATTAGGGTGCCGACCGGATAGGTTGGGCCAACCGTGGCCTGACAGGCCCGCCGCACAACGGCCGAAATCGGGGGCGAAGGGCTGTCGGAACCTGCCAAGACCTGGAGCAAGACGTCATGTCCGACGACAACGACGCGTCGAAGAAAGCCAAGAAGCGCCGCGACTTGATCATCATCATCGGTCTCGTCGCGGTCTTCGCCCTGATCCTCTGGCTCGGGAGCATGGACCCGGCCGCGCGATACGAGCTGATCGGCCTTTAGCAGGAACCGCGACATGAGCCTCGCCTTCGATCTCTACTGGTCCATGCGCAGCCCCTATTGCTACATCGCGCTCGACCGCGTGCTGGAGATCCGGCGCCGCTACGACGTCGAGGTGAAGCTGCGCGTGATCTATCCGATCGCCATCCGCGATCCGGGGTTCTTCGCACGCGTGCCGAAGCACTACCGGCCCTACCACCTGCTGGACGCGCAGCGCGCGGCGGACTTTCAGGGGCTCCCCTACCGCCGGCCGGTGCCGGACCCGATCGTGCAGGACATAGAGACGCAGGTGATCGCGGCCGAGCAGCCCTATATCCGGCGCCTGACACGGCTCACGGCCGCCGCAGCGGAAGCCGGCAAGGGATTGGACTTCCTCGACAAGGTGATGCGGCTCCTGTGGGACGGCCGCACCGACGGCTGGGACAAGGGCACGCATCTGGCCGACGCCATCGACGCCGCCGGCCTCGACTCCGAGGCGCTGATGCGCGACGTCGCGGTGCATCCGGAGACCTACGACCTCATCGTCGAGGCCAATCAGAAGGCGCAGCTCAAGGCGGGCCACCCGGGCGTGCCGCTGTTCGTGTTCGAGGGCGAGCCCTTCTTCGGACAGGACCACATCGACGTGCTGGTCTGGCGCATGACGCAAAAGGGACTCACGGCGCGCACCTAAACCCTGATTTTCGGCGGCACTGCTGCGGCAATGTAAGCCAAGCGAAGGCCGGTCCGGGAATTGAATCTGACATACGCGCGTAGCATAATCGGCTTCGAGGGAATCATAGACGATTGCAACTGGTGCGCAGAGGGGGCAGGCGCGTGCATGCCTCCGGGGTTGAGAGTGATGGCCGGCGTCGCGGTTGAGAGGGAAGCCCAGAACCTGATCAAGCCCTATCAGGGCATGGTGGCCTGGCCGAGCGCCCTGCTCGGGCTGGCGGTCATCCTGTCCTTCGCGCTGATCTGCACCCTGGCCGTGCTGGGCGAGATCCCGCTCTGGCTCGGGCTGGTCCTGAACACCTTCGTGCTCTATGTCTGCCAGACGCCGCTGCACGAGGCGTGTCACGGCAACATCGCCGGCCGCGCCTCCTCGCTGATGTGGCTGAACCACACCATCGGATTTCTCTGCGGCGTCATCCTGCTGCACGAGTACAAGGCGTTCCGCGCCATGCACCTGATGCACCACCGGGACACCAACGACACCGATGCGGACCCGGATCACTGGGTCAAGTCGACCAATCCCCTCAGCGTTCTGCTGCGCTGCCTGACCATTTTCGCCTATTACAACCACTTCTTCTTCCAGCACGTGGCCTTCAAGACCGAGGTGCCGGGGAACAAGAAGACGGCCATGCACGTGATCGCCGTCTACTGGGTGCTTTACTCGGTCATGTTCTGGCTGGTCATGTTCGGCTATTGGCGTGAGCTTTTGGCGCTCTGGGTGGTGCCGCATGTCCTGGCGAGCGCCCTGATCGTCTTCTTCTTCGCCTATGTGACGCACCAGCCGCACGAGACGAACGAGCGCTATCGCGACACCAACGTGTTCGTGGTGCGGGGGCCGTTCGAGCGGTTGGTCAACTGGCTCTACTGCTTCCAGAACTACCACCTGATCCACCACCTGTTCCCGCGCATCCCCTTCTATCTCTATCCGCAGGCCTTCGACGACCTGCGCCCCGTGCTGGAGCGGGAAAAGGCTCATATCTACGAGCTGGGCGAGACCGACCGGACCTCGGTAACGGCGCCGTAACCCTAATGCATGTTTGCGCGTGGCCGTTTACGCCGCGCTGAGGCGGCAACGCTAGCCTTCCGGAAAGCGTGCCCGACAAACGCATGGGGTTGGATCGATGTATCTGTTTCGTCTCATCTACTACAGCCGGAATGCCATACCGGAGTCGGAGGCGCCGCAGCGCGCGGAGCTGAAGGGCATCATCGAGGCCTGCCGCCGCAACAACCCGCCGCTCGGTGTGACCGGGGCGCTGCTGTTCAACCAGACCTATTTCGCGCAGGTGCTCGAAGGCGACCGCAAGGCGGTGACCCAAACCTTCTGCCGGATCGCCAACGACCCGCGCCACACGGACCTTGTGATCCTCGAAGCCCGACCGATCCAACGGCGGCGCTTCGCCAACTGGTCCATGGGCTTCGTCAGTGCCTCCGTCGCGGAGGAGGTGCACCGGCGCTACTGCATCTCCAGCCAGTTCAACCCGACCAAGATGACGGCCGACAGCCTTTTGGGCTTCATGGAAGAGCTGAGCGAGGAGGCGCCTCAGACCGTGCGGCCGATCCCGCCGCAGACGACCATGGAGCGGGCGCGCGAGCAGGCCACGGCTTGATCTGCGTTTCTCCCGCCGGTACACCGCTGTCCGATTGAGCGGTCATGGCGCTCCGGCCCCAGCCGTCGCTTGCGCTCAGGACCCGGCGGCGAAGCTGAGGTCCGCCGGCGAGATCAGCACGTTGAACTGCGCGCACCAGATCACGACGCTCGGGAACTGGGCGAGGTCCAGGCCGCCGGGGATCGGGAACTTCTGGCTGCCCGAGAAGCTGCGCAGGCGGCCGAGATCCACGAACATGGTGCTGCTCACGTCGCCCGAGGACCGCACCTTCTCCTTGGGCACCAGATAGACGTGGAACTTCGGCCCCGGCCCGACCTCGAAATCGCCGTGCAGGAACACGGTCTGGCGATAGACCGTGACCTTGCCCTTGCCATAGTGGATCGGGTCGTTCGGGTCGGCGTGGATGAAGGTGCCCTCGGCCACGGCCTCGGTCTTCTCGGCCTCGGTCAGCTCTTCCGCTGCCGGTGGCGGCGGGAACACATAGGGAAACAGAAAGAAGCCCAGCGCCACGCCGAACCCGGTGCCGAAGACGCCCCCGAACAGGAAAACCGTGAGCCATCGCCACATCGCCGCACTCCTTCGTCTGCCTTCGCCCGGAAGGTAACCAAGCAGATGTTAGCAGGCCCTAGAGCCTGTCGCGATCATTCTGATTCGCGCCATTGCTCTAGCTCTTTGTTGAAGCATGTCTTTTTTCCCGAAACCGGTGCCCACTTTCGGGAGACATGCTTTAGAGCCTGTCGCGATCACTCTGATGCGCGCCATTGCTCTAGCTCTTTGGTGAAGCATGTCTTTTTTTCCCGAAACCGGGATCCACTTTCGGGAGACATGCTCTAGGCCCTGCGGAACAGATAGAGCGGGCTGGACCAGGCCCGATGCCCGT
>JAKSBI010000890.1 GCA_022361215.1 Hyphomicrobiales bacterium
CATCATGATGTCCGGGGCGATGCCGGCCCATTCGTGGGCGAACAGCCGGCCGGTCCGGCCCATGCCGCACTGAACCTCGTCGAAGATCAGAAGAACGCCGTTGGCGTCGCAGAGATCCCGCACCCGACGAAGCGTGTCGAGCGGGACCGGCCGCACACCGCCTTCGCCCTGGACCGGCTCCAGCATGACCGCGGCGGCCTCCTCGTCCAGGGCGCGCTCCAGAGCGCCGAGATCGTCGAACGGCACCTGCCTGAAACCGGGAACCCGCGGCCCGAAGCCCTCCAGGTACTTTTCGTTGTTGGTCGCGGCCAGCGCGGCCAGGGACCGGCCGTGGAACGCGCCTCCGACGGTGACGATATGGGTGCGGTCGGGCCGCCCCTCGCCATGTTGGGCCTTGCGCGCCAGCTTGATCGCGCCCTCCGCCGCCTCCAGGCCGGTGCTGCAGAAGAACGCCCGGTCCGCGAACGAAAGCGCGGTCAGGCGCTCGGCCAGGCGCTCCTGCTCGGGAATGCGGTAGTTGTTCGAGATGTGCCAGACCCGGTCGGCATAAGCCCGCATCGTCTCCACAAGGTGAGGATGGGCATGGCCCAGGCCGGTGACCGCGATGCCGCAGAAGAAGTCGAGATAGCGCCGGCCGTCCGAGCCATGGAGATACGGCCCCTCGCCGCGCTCGAAGCTGAGGTCGGTGCGCGGGTTGGTGGGCACGAGCGATGCGGGCAGGACCTTAGCCACCATGGCCTCCTGCACGTTGCCGCTCGACGGCGGGGGGATCAGCCGGAACCATGGGGAGCGTCCTTCCTGAACAGATAGAGCGGGCTCGACCAGGCTCTGTGACCGTCCTCCTGCGTCACGGAGACGAAGGGACGGGTGTCGCCGCGGTCGCGGATGTCGATGGTGCGGGTGAAGGTCATGGCGCGATGCGGGTTCTCGTCGGGCAGGGCGAAGATCCGTATGCGCTTCTCCAGCCCGCCGGCCTCGAAGACTTTGTCCTCGTAACCGATGTCGGCCAGGGGAAGCTCGAAGGCGAGGCTCGGCGTCTCGACCTGGAGCACGCCCTCCCGGCCCCGCTCGAGCCAGACATCGATGCCGGAGAAGCTGCCGGTGGTGAACGACGACCAGGCGATGCGGTCGTCGCCCTCGAGCCGCGGCAGACGCTCGACGTTCCAGAAGTTGATGGGGCGAAAGTCCCGCACGCGGTTTCCGGAGAAGGTGGCCGAGCCGTCCCAGACCGCGTTGCGGCCGCGGCCTCTCGTCTCGGCGCCTTCCCAGACGATGCGGATCCGGTCGCCGAGCTCGTCCTGGCCGTAGGGCCGAACCACTTCGAGCAGCTCGAGGCCGTCGCGCAGCTCGATGCGCTCGATGGGCGCCGTCCCGACCGCATCGACCGTGACCGCGACCTGCGCGTCGCCGACGGCCACGATATCCCCCATCATCGCCTGGAGGGCGTCCTCAGACTTGCACGGCCCGTAGTCCGGGTTGGCATGGAAGACCGTCGCCGGCCGGGAGAAGCCGGCGGAGACGTCGAGCCAGAGGCGCGCGCCCGTGGTGGCGTAGTGATGGCGCCGCCGAAAGCTCTCGAACAGCGCATCGCGCGTCAGCTCGCGCATCAGATGGCAGGTCAGGCCGCCATAGGCGCCGAACTTGGAGGCGCCGGGATAGCTGGCGCCGGGCCGCCCCTTGTGGCCGTCGCTGGCGGCGACGATGCCGATCCGATAGCCCTGCTCCAGGGCATCCCGCACGATCCACTCGAACGTGCCCCAGGAGGAATGGATCTCGACCGAGGGCTCGATCCTGCCGTCGTGGGCATATTTCACGTCGGCATAGCGACCGCCGCAATGGGCGGTCACGATGGCGTCCTCGCCATGCAGCGCGTCGAAGAGATCGACTGCCGTGTGGCAGTCGGTCTCCGCGTCCGCCGGATCGTCGATCAGGGCGCGGGAGGAGCGGAAGATCGGGCGGCCTTCGGTCCGGTACCAGACGTTGTGATCGCCGCCGACGCCGGTGTTGCCGGACCACTCGTAGCCGGGCAGCGTGAGAAAGCGGCCCGGCTCGTTGAACTCGGCGGTGAGCGCGTTCAGATCGTCCCAGAACGCTTCGGTGATCTGGAAGTCGTTGCCCTGATGCGCGCAGATGTCGAGAAAGGCCCGGTCCCGCCCGAACTGGAAGTAGTCCCGCGCGGAATTGGTGCCGATGGTCTCCTCGCTCTGGCCGTGCAGATCGCTCCAATAGCGGCACAAGGCACCGTCGGACGTGATGCGCAGGGGATTGCCGGTGGCCAGCACGGAGCCGGTGCCCGGCTCGACGAGCTCGACGCGAACCTCGCCCGGCTCGGCGACCTTCAGCCCCTCGACCACGTGCGCGAAGGTTCCGGCGCGGAACGCGATCTCCTCCGGCAGCCCGACGATATCGCCCGTGGCACGCAGGCGCAGCGCGGCGTCGGCGCGGTCGGTGGGGTTGCCCCAGGCATCCTCCACCTTCACGCCGACCCGGAACGCCTCGTCCGGCCGGCGCTGGGTCGGCAGAACGACCCGCCATCGCGCCGCCGCCCCCGGCACCAGCGCGATCCTCGGGGACGACGAAAGCGGGGTGAAGCGGCCGGTGGCGATGGGATCGACCAGGATCCGGAACTCGAAGTCGTGCTCGCAGAACGTCTGAAGGCGCAGGCCCGGCGAGCCTTGACGGCGATCACCGATGCGGATGGTCAACCGGTCGCCTTCGCGCAGGAACTGCTTGGCGCGGACGATCAGCGCCTTGTACCACGGCCGGACGTAGCCGCGCGGATCGTAGCGGACGTCGAGGCTGGCGCCGTTGCTCGCTTCCGCGGTGACGTATCCCAGGCCGGCCGGGTTGTCGGTCTGCAGGACGGTCTGGTCGTTCGCCGAGCGAAAGGCGACGAGAACCATGCCCAGATCGTCGATGCCGAACTTCCCGCAGGTGTAGACCAGCGTGAAGGAGGCCAGCGATCCCGCCTCGAACGCGCCATCGGGGCTGATCTCGGCATGACCCATCAGGTCCGGCTTGTAAATGGCGTCCACGATTCGACTTCGCCCGGTTTGTAACGATTTCGGCAAGATTAGGTAACGGATTAGTAACAGCCAAATTCATAATTCGCCTGAGTTCATGCAAAATCGATATGAAACGGTCGCACTGCTTGAAAGAACAGCCGGAATCGCCGCCGCACCGCCCTGGAACGGCCACCGTGCGGGCCTCACGCCCCGGTGCCGCGCGCCCGGTCTTTGCGGCCCTATATGCGGCCGACCGGGCCGTGGGCGAAGGCGGCGCAGGCGCGCTCGATATCCCCGATGAGCGCTTGAGCGTGGGGCGAGAGGGGCCGGCTGGCGACCGTCAGAATGCCGTAGTGCATGAGCACGACCGGGTCCGAGATGGGCTTCATGACGATGTCCGGGCTCGACGCGAAGGCTCGCGCGGTAAAGGGGTCGATGACGGCGACGCCCAGGCCCGCGGCCACCATGGCGCAGGCGGTGGCCGAGGACGAGACCTCGGCCAGGTAGTCCGGCGCCATGCCGACCTGGTCGCAGGCGTTGTCTGTGGCGGTCCGCAGGTTGGTGTCGCTGGTCAGCGCGATGATCGTGCCGGGCGACAGGTGCTCCAGGCGAATGGCTTCCGCGTCGGCAAGGGGGTCGCCGTGCCGCACGACGGCGACCGCGGCCACCGGGGCGAAGCGCCGGGTGGAGATGTCGTTGCGCTCGAACGGCAGCCCGGTCACGGCGAAGTCGAACTGCCGGCCGCCGAACCGGTCCTGGATGTCGCGCCCGCGACGCACCTCCAGATGCACGCGCACTTCCGGATTGTGCTGACGGTAGCGCTCGAGCGCCCGGGGCAGGATCTCGTGGGTGAAGGGCGGGATCGCAATGATCCTGAGCCGCGTGGCCTGCTGATCGCGAATGACCCTGGCGACGGTGGTCAGCTCTTCGAGGCCGGCCAGGATACGATCGGCCTCCGCCAGGAACTGATAGGCCTGGTCCGTGGGCAGGAGCTTGCGTTTCTGCCGGTCGAACAGCGGAAAGCCCACCTCCTGCTCCAGCGTTCGGATCAGGCGGCTCACCGCCGGTTGCGTCAGCCTCAGCCGCTCGGCCGCCGTGGTCACGCCGCCGGTGTCGATGACGGCGCTCAGGGCGCGCAGTTGCCGGACATTCACGGCCGCACCTTTCTTAACATCTTTGCATGAAGGCGATTGTCTTATTCCTTTTTGTTGTCAATGGGGCGACGGCACCGAGCCGCCATCGGACAGGATCCCGCCCGATGACGCAACGTCAACACCCCTTGAGTTTAGATCGATTGAAGCCGCCGGAGGTTCCGGAATAATTGCGCAGACCGGCCGGGCCGGCCGCCGAAGCGCAGCTCCGCCCGAGCGATTTGCAAGCGCATCTTGCGCGCCAGCAGCGGCTTACGCGAGTCATGGAACAGTCCCACCAGACAACGACGTCGGCCCAGGCGCTTTGTCGCGACGCGCTGGTTTGGGACGCCCATAGCTGCATGCCGCTGCTGCCCGGCGTCGACCTGTCGGGGCTCGCCCGCTACCGGGACAGCGGCATCAACTATGTCTGCCTGAACGTGGGCATGGACATGAACCCGGTCACGGACGTGATACGGGTGCTGGCGCATTTTCGGTCGTGGCTGCGCGACAGGCCCGAGGACTACGTGCTTGCCGGCTCGGTGGCCGACATCCGCGCCGCCGAAGCCGGCGGCCGTCTCGCCGTCGCCTTCGACCTGGAGGGGGCGCTGCCGCTCGCCGGCGATCTCGCCATGGTCCAGCTCTATCACGACCTGGGCGTACGGCAGATGCACTTCGCCTACAACCGCAACAACCATGTGGGCGGCGGCTGTCACGACAGCGACATTCCGCTGAGCGCCTTCGGGCGCGCGCTGGTCGAGGAGATCAACCGCGTCGGCCTGCTGATGGATTGCTCGCACACCGGGCGCCGGACCAGCCTCGACATCATGGAGGCGTCCTCCAAGCCGGTGGTCTTCAGCCATTCCAACTCGAAGTCGCTGCGCGACCACGCCCGCAACATCGATAGCGAGCAGATCGAAGCCTGTGCCGCAACGGGCGGCGTCATCGGGATCAACGGCATCGGCCTGTTGCTCGGCGACGCCAGCACGGAAGCCATGGTGGCCCACATCGACCATGTGGCGCAGATCGTGGGGGCCTCCCATGTCGGCATCGGGCTGGATTTCGTGTTCATGCCCGATGTGGAGGACCTGCCGCCGGGCACCGACCGCACCTACTGGTGGCCGAGCGATGCGGGCTACGGCACCGCTTACAGCTCGCTGACCTTCGTGGAGCCCGAATGGCTGCCGGCGCTGATCGATCGCCTGCTGGCGATGGGATATTCCGACGCGGATATCCGAGCGGTCCTCGGCGGCAACTTCATGCGCGTTGCCGAGGAGAGCTGGCGTTGAGAGTCGACTGGCGGCATCGGGACCTGAGGGACGGCGATCCGAGCCGGCGCGGGCCGCGCCGCGCCCGGTCCGCGAACCTGACCGAGGTCGGGCATCTGGTGACACCGCAGGCGCGCGCCGCGCGCAACGGCCATACCGGCGCGGTGATCTGGATGACGGGCCTCAGCGGCGCAGGCAAATCGACGCTCGCCATGCATCTGGAGCAGCGGCTGTTCGACAAGGGGCTGCAGGTCTATGTGCTGGACGGCGACAATGTGCGCAAGGGGGTGAACGCCGATCTCGGCTTCGCCCCCGAAGACCGGATGGAGAACATCAGGCGGGTCGGCGAGATCGCCGCGCTGATCGCCGATGCCGGCCTGATCGCCATCGCCGCCTTCATCTCACCCTATCAGGCCGACCGCGACCGGGCCCGCAAGGCCTCCGGAGCGGCCTTCCACGAAGTCTACGTCAAGGCCGATCTCGAAACCTGCGAGCGGCGCGATCCCAAGGGTCTCTATCGCCGCGCCCGGGCCGGCGACATCCCGGAGTTCACTGGCATCACGGCGCCCTACACCCCTCCCGCGCAGCCCGAGCTGATCGTCGATACCGCGCAGAAGAGCATCGACGCCTGCGTCGACGAGCTCGTGGTCTATGTGCAGCGGCACATTCAGGGATGAGCGGCCTCAGCCTCTCGAGCCTCTCGCTCCTCGGGCGCTTGGCAGGCAACAGAAGCAGCCCGAAAGTGGCCGTTGTGCTGGTCGTTCTGAGCGTCAGCGTCATGGCGGTCTCGGAGGCCGTCTTCAAGCACCTGGTTCAGGACTACCATGCCGTACAGTTGATGTGGTGCAGATACGTCTTCTTTCTCGTCCCGATCCTGCTGTTCGTCGGCCGCCGCTGGCTGTTCTTTCTGCAGACGCGCCGGCTGTCCCTGCAGGTGGGGCGCGCGCTCTTGGCGTTTGCCGGCGGCCTCCTGTTGGTGATCGGGCTGAAATACGTCTCGCTCGCCGAGACCACGGCCATCGTGTTCGCCTATCCGTTGTTCGTCATCGTCCTGTCGGTTCCGCTGCTTGGAGAGCGGCTCTACCGCTGTCAGGTGATCGCGGTGGCTTTCGGCTTCCTTGGCGTCGTCGTCATGATGCGGCCGGGCGGCGAGGCCATGCAGTGGGCCGCGCTGCTGCCGCTGTCGTCCGCCGTGCTTGCGGCCCTGTTCCAGATCACCACGAAGATGCTGACCGCCAGCGACCGTCCGCTCTCCACGCTGCTCTATACGGGGATCGTCGGTGTCGCGGTCGCCACTCTGCCCTTGCCGCTGGTCTGGCAGACGCCGCGCATCGACGACTGGCTACCGATGGCGAGCCTCGGCTTGTGCTACGCCATCGCCAGCTATCTCTGGATTCGCGCGCTGGAGATGGCGATGGCGTCGACGCTGGCGCCTTTCATCTACAGCAAGATCGTGGCTGCGACCGCCCTCGGCCTCTTCGTCTTCGGCGAGGTGCCCGACCTTCCGACCTTTATCGGCGCAACGCTCATCATCGGCTCAGGGCTCTACGCCTTTCACGGCGTCAACGCCGATCCGGGATACTCGAAGGCCGAGGACCTGTCTCTCTCCCGCCACCGGTAGGCGAGGGGGAGCCTCATTGCCGTCCCTGGCGCCCGCACTAGGGCCTGTCGCGATCATTCTGATCGCGCCATTGCTCTAGGCGTCAGCCAGCCCGTAATTCACGGCCTTGACGGCCGCCACGATGCGGCTGTTCGTATCCAGTTTCTTGAGGGCGTTCTTGATGTGATAATTGACGGTGTTCTCGCTGACCCCGAGAATCATCCCAATCGACCACGAAGACTTGCCGTCGGCGACCCAGCGCAGACATTCCTTCTCCCGCTGGGAGAGGGCGACCCCGCAGGGCTGCGACGGCATCCGCTTCACGATCTGGTCGTAGGTGCTGTGAAACTGGACGGCCATGGCCTGCAGCAGTCCCATATGGGCCTCGGGATAGGCCATGGGGCAGCTCGAGGCGAACGACATGACCGCGATACGGCCGAGGGGACCGTGCAGCGGGACGCTGATGCCGTTCATCAGGCCGACGTCCTTGGCTTCCTCGAGCATGGCCCGCTGGCGCGGGCTGAGCTTGAACATGCGCGATAGCTGGTCCCACATATAGGGGCCGCCAATATGGTGCGAATAGATAATGACCGGGTCTATTGCGTAGTACCCGCGGTCGAAATAGCAATCGACCCATTTCTGCGGAAAATTCAGCAAAAGCCCCCTATTGGACTCCTGCTCTTTTAGAGTGTTGCTGGAGATCGGCAACCGCCCATAAGCGATCCTGTCGAATCCGATGTTTTCCGCTGCCTTCTCCAATAGGGCAAAGAGCTCATCTTCGGAACTGCACTTGTTCGATAACTCGATGAAATCCAAAAGATTCACTTTGCCTATCTCCTCTGAAGGCGATTTCGCTTTCGAGAGACCTGCACAGCTCTTGATCGACCTAGTCGCTCCTATCGCAGGCGAAATGCACCTGTGCGCCAAACAGCGCCATCTCTATCTTCTCCCTTCCTGCAATCGAAATACTGATATATAAATTCATATTTATTTTAATCCCACAGCATTCGACAAATTTACACACTCTGATTTGCACAAATCTACACTCAAAAAAACCCAATGCGATAAAAATATTTATGATTTTACATAAAAATATCTTGCAACCGAAGATCTGATGCAAGATTCAGCATCGCTTTCGCCATATGTGTTTTCTTTTTATATCAACCGGTTATGCATCGCGCCCCATTTGAAGCTCCGAGTACAGCATTATAACACTGCAACCATGTCAATCTCAAGACTGCACTATTTATATATAGTTTCGACATAAGACATCGGGCCTGTATTTTTGTAAAAACGCAGTCGCGGCAACCACTGGGATCGGAACGTCGAACACGCCGGGAGGCGGCTCCGTTGTCGACGGTGCCGGGCGTACAGCTTAGTCCGGAAACTGAGCGAAGGCGGATACAGCCGGCCCGGCTACCGCTCGAAAACGACCTGGCCGCCGGTGATGGTCAGATCGGCCCGGATATCCGGGATGCGATCCTCCTCCACCTCCAGCAGGTCGTCGGAGAGGATCGCCAGGTCCGCCAGCTTGCCGGGCTCGATGGTGCCCTTGCGGTCTTCCTCGAAGCTGAGCCAGGCGCCCTCGCGGCTGGCGCAGGCGAGCGCCTCCAGCCGGCCGACGCGCTGGCCCGGCCCTAGCACGCGGCCGGCATCGGTCCGGCGCGACACGGCGTGACTGATCGGCCAGAACATGGTCGGCGGCACGTTGTCGGTGGCGAGCGAGACGTGGATGCCCGCATCGATGAGATCGCGCAGGGGCAGCACGCGCTCGGCGCCCGCCTCGCCATGTCGCTCGCGCAGCATCTCGCCGTCCTGGGCGATCCATCGGTTGGAGTAGGCCTGCAGCACCAGCCCGAGATCGCGGATGCGTCTCACCTCGTCCGGGCCATACATGCCGATATGCTCGATCAGCCAGCGCTGGCCGTCGATCGGCGCGCGCTTGTGCACGGCCTCGTAGAGCTCCAGGATCCGCGGCGAGAACGAGCCGACGCGAATGCCGTTGCGCGCCGCCTCCACCATCATCTCCACCATGACGTCTTCCGGCAGGGCGCTGTCGAAGTTGAAGCCGGCCCAGCCGGTATAGGGGCCGCAGAGGGCGCGCAGGCGGTTCTCTTGCGAATAGTCGGACTCGGTGTAGAGGCCGGCCATGCGCAGAGAATCGTCGCCGAGGCCGCGCCCGGCGAGCCAGCGCCCCCAGTCGACCAGCAGATCGCGCACGTCGCCCGGGGCGGTCGACGGCCAGGCCGGGCTGAACATCAGCACGGAGCGCACGGGCAAAGGGCCTTCGCCACGCAGATGCTGATAGGCGGCGAAGACCTCGCCGGCGATGCCGTGGCCTTCGAAGATGCTGGTCGTGCCGTAGCCGTTGTAGATCTGCATGGAGCGCCTGAGCCCGGCGATACGATCCTCCAGGGTGAAGTGCGGGATGCAGCGCATCAGCGTCTTCTCGACGATGGGCTTGTAGATGAACTCGTAGAAGATGCCGGTGGGCTCGCCGGTGGCGAGCTCCTTGTCGATCTGCACCGACGGCACCGGCGGCAGCGTCTCCCTCGTGACGCCCGCCTCCGCGAGCGCGCGCGAGTTGGCGACGGAGACCAGCGGCAGCGTGTTGCGCC
>JAKSBI010000489.1 GCA_022361215.1 Hyphomicrobiales bacterium
GCCGGTCATGAAGATGCCGTTGCCGGAGAGGGCCACCTGCGCCAGCCCCGGCGAGGCCTCGGGGTCGGAGAGCGCGACGTAGCCGTTGGCGCGCAGGTCCCACCTGTCGCTCAGGGCCTCGAAGCCGAAGGCGAGCTGATGGAAGGTGTTGTCGACTTCGCTGTTGCGCACGTCGTAGCCGGTCCAGAAGCCGAGGTTCCAGCCGGAGCCCTGCATCTGGCGGAAGCCGAGGGCGAAGTTGCCTTCCTCGATATCGTCCTCGAAGACCTTGCCTGAGGCCTGGAAGAACAGGAGCGCCACGGAGGACTGCCAGAGCGGCGCGAACAGGTCGAGCTCGCCACGGTGCCGCTCGGTGGAGAGATAGCCGCCGCCCTCGACCCAGGGCTGCCACTTCTTCGGCGACGTCGAGGGGCCGTCTTTCAGCCCGCCCGCCAGAGCGCCGGACGTCATGGAGACGCAAAGCGCAAGCGCCGCCACACTGCCAAGCAACCGATCGATCCGCATCATGCTACGCTCCTCTGCGCCCTTTTGCCGGGCCTTTGTCCGATCGCTCTTCAGGCATCTTGCATATGATGCGATGTCTGAATATCAGTATACGCACTATCTACGCGTACGATATCGAGTCGCCGATGAGATGGAAGCTGTACCGCGCGAATGTCCGGATGTTTTTTTGGCGATGTTGCCTTGGCGCAACAGAATCGGAAAAACACACAACTAAAAATTGCGAATATCAATTATTAGTTGCTGTGTGCTGGTGCAAGGCCGCTCTGCCGAAGAGCCGGGCTCGGCGCAGAGGGGCGAATCGGATGGTGTCGAAGCCACAAAACCTTCGGAAAATCGGGGCGTGGCATCCACCTTCGGACCGTTCGATCCGACCACGTCACCGGGCGGTTGACTCTGCACGTGATTCCGTCTTGACCTGTCGGAGCCGGCCCGACCACACCTGAGCAAGAGATATCGCGATCATGAGACTCGTCCCTCTTGTCGTGCCTCTGGCCTGCCTGTCGATCGGCGGCGTCGCGGCGGCCCAGACCAGCTTTCTCGAGAACCTGTGGTCGAGCGACGACGGCGCGAAGGCGAAGAAGACGCTGGAGCCGGAGAAGCCCGATCCCTGGCAGCCGGTTACGGGCGGCCGGGCGAAGACGCCCGAGACCACCATCGAGAAGCGCAAGAGCGTCGCGCCGGCGCCTGCCGCAAAGCCGGCCCCGCCGGTAGCGCCGGCCAAGAAGGCGGCCGGCGCCAACTGGGCCGTCAGCTGCGGCCCGGCGGGGGCTGAGCAGGCGAAGAAGATCTGCAGCATGGTGCAGAACATCGTCATGGCGAAAACCAAGCAGCGGCTGCTCGCCGTGACCATCCGGCCGCGCGCCGAGGCGGGCGCCTATGCGCTGGTGCTGAGCCTGCCCCACGGTCTCTACCTGCCGGCGGGCGTGCAGCTCAAGGTCGACGACAAGGCGCCGGTCAAATGGATGATCCAGACTGCCGACGCCAAGGGCAGCTACGCCGGCGGCCCGCTCGGCGAGCCGCTCCTCGGCGCCCTGAAGGCGGGCGGCACGTTGAAGGTCTCTTTCGCCGCGGCCAACCGCAAGGTGGTCTCGGTGCCTGTGTCGCTCTCGGGCTTCACGGTCGCCTTCGGGAAGCTTGCCAAGGCGCGGTAGGGGCGGTCGGCGGCACGCTCTCGCCGGCCTTAGCCCGTCACCCCAAATTCAGCGCAAAAGAGAAAGGGCGCCGGAGCGTCCCCTTTTCCGGAGTGCCAGGGGGCTTCGCTAGATACAGGGCGGCCCGCCGTCGACGATGACAGTGCCGTCGATCTGGAAGGTGCCGGTGAAGTTGCCGGCGCCCCGGCAGAGCGCGCCGCTGATGACCGCGTTGTTGATATTGCCGCTGCCGTTCAGGACGTTGCCAGGCTGCACCACGTCGATCAGGTCGTGGGTGTTGTTGATGCCGATGTTGCCGGCGAAGGCGGTGTTGTCGATCGTCACCGTGTTGTTGGTGCCCCTGAACTTGATCGCGTCGTTCCCGGTGTTGATGATCGCCGAATTGACAATCGTAATCTCATTGTTGTTGTCGAATTCGACGCCTTCCAGGCCGGTGTTCAGGACCGTCGCGTTCCTGATCACCACATTCGTATTGTTGTCTTCGAATTCGATGGCTTCCAGGTTCGTATTCGTGACGACAACGTCTGATATCAAAATATTGCTGTTGAAGTTCTGGAACTCGATGGCTTCGGTGCTGGCTCTGTCGACTGTGACCCTTGAAATCACAATGTCGGTGTTGTTGTCGCTGTCGAAATCGACGCCTTCGAATCCAACATTCGAGATCTGGACGTCCCTAATCTCAATGTTGCTGCTCCGATCGTCGAACTCGATGCCGTCGGCATCTGAATTGTCGATGCTCGTTGTCCAGATCCGAACATTGGAGTTGTCGGTATCGAACCGAATCACGTCTTCGCCGAAGTC
The DNA here is from genome assembly GCA_022361215.1 of Hyphomicrobiales bacterium. GTDB lineage: Bacteria > Pseudomonadota > Alphaproteobacteria > Rhizobiales > Methyloligellaceae > JAKSBI01. Next base: position 2,457 of record JAKSBI010000489.1, read on the forward strand.
CCTGAAAGTGCTCTGCTCGATGGCGATGTTCGACAGATTGGAGAGGCCGCGGACGCCCCCCCGCCGCCGCCGAAGGGCACGCGGAAGCGCACGCCGCCACCGCACCGTCAGTGATAGCCTTCGCCAGGCCGGACCTTGCCGCGGAAGGTCCAGTAGACCAGCACGGTGTAGCCCAGGATCAGCGGCAGCAGGATCAGCACGCCGATGAGCACGAAGATCTGGGACTCGGGCGCGGCCGATGTCTGCCAGATGGTCAGGCCCGCGCCGCCGTTCGCCGGCGGCACCAGGAAGGGAAAGGTGGAGATGGCGAGGCCGAGATAGCTCAGGAGGAAGAGCCCGATGGTGGCGGCGAAGGGCGTGCCGTCGCTGCCCCGCTGGATGCCCCGCCAGCAGGCATAGGCGAGCCCCGCGGTGGCGAGGGGCACGGGCCAGAGATAGACCAGGGTCTCGGCCGCGAACCAGCGCGCGGCGATGCGCTCGAAGCCGAGCGGCGTCCAGAGGCTGACCAGCGCGACAAAGCCGATGACGGTTCCGAGCAGCACGGGCGCCTGCCGGCGCGCGCGCTCGGCCACGTCGCCTTCGGTCTTCATCATCAGCCAGCCGGCGCCGAGCAGGGCGTAGCCCGCGACCACGCCGGCGCCGCAGGCGAGCGAGAAGAGTGTCAGCCAGTCGAAGACGCCGCCCGCATACTGGCCGTCGCCGGTGAGCGGAATGCCCTGGATGAGGGCGCCGAGGACGACGCCTTGCGCGAAGGCGGCGACGGTGGAGCCGAGCCAGAAGGCCAGGTCCCAGGCCTTGTGGTTGGGCTTGGAGACGAAGCGGAACTCGAAGGCGACGCCCCGGAAGACGAGCGCCAGCAGCATGATGGTGATCGGGAAGTAGAGCGCCGGCATGATGATGGCGAAGGCCTTCGGGAAGGCGATCCACAAGCCGCCGCCGCCGAGCACCAGCCAGGTCTCGTTGCCGTCCCAGAAGGGCGCGATGGAGTTCATCATCAGGTCGCGCTCGTCCTCGGAGGCGCCCGTCGGGAACAGGATGCCGATGCCGAGGTCGAAGCCGTCCAGCACCACATACATGATCACGGCCGTGGCGAGCACCGCGGCCCAGACCACCGGCAGCCAATAGGTGATGGCGTCCATGAGGCTACTCCCCGGGTTGCAGGGCGGCCGAGAGCGGGCGGCCGCCGGTGCCCTCTTGCCCGACTTCGGGTGCGCGCTCGGGCGGCCCGCGCCGGATCAGGCGGTTGATGTAGACGATGCCGGCGGAGAACACGACGCCGTAGACCAGCACGAAGAGGGCGAGCGTCACCCCGACGCTGCCGCCCGGCACCGGCGAGGTGGCGTCGACGGTGCGCAGGATGCCGGTGGCGACCCAGGGCTGGCGCCCGACCTCGGTGGTGAACCAGCCGGCGAGCAAGGCCACGAAGCCGAGGGGCCAGCTCCACCAGGCCAGCCGCAGATAGGTGCGGTTCTCGAACAGCCGGCCGCGCCACCAGAGAAAGCCCCCGACAAGCACCAGCGCGATCAGCCAGAGGCCGATCCCCACCATCAGCCGGAACCCGAAGAACGGGATCAGGACCGGCGGCCGGTCCTCCTTGGCGAAGTCCTTCAGGCCCTTGAAGAGACCGTCCCACTGATGGGTGATCAGGAGGCTTGCCCCATTGGGGATGGAGACCTCGAAGCGGTTGGTCTCGGCCTCCTCGTCGGGCAGCGCGAACAGCACCAGGTCGGCGGGCTTGGAGCCGTCCCAATGGGCCTCGATGGCGGCGAGCTTGGCGGGCTGGTACTTGGCGGTGTCGAGCCCGTGCATATCGCCGACCACGAGCTGCAGCGGCGCCAGCACCAGCGCCAGGCCGAGCCCCATGCGCATCATGGTGCGGGCGTACTCCTGGTGGCGCGCCTGCATCAGGTAGCGGGCGCCGACGGCCAGGATCACGATGGCCGTGGTCAGATAGGCCGCGATCACCATGTGGGCGAGGCGCAGCGGGAAGGTCGGGTTGAAGATGACGGGGAGCCAGTCCTTCGGATAGACGATGCCGTCGCGGATCTCGTGGCCCGCCGGGAACTGCATCCAGCTATTGGCGGAGAGGATCCAGAAGGCCGACATCAGCGTGCCGACGGCGACCGCGATCGAGGACAGGAAATGCAGCCAGGGCGGCACCCGGTTCCAGCCGAACAGCATGATGCCGAGGAAGGTCGCCTCCAGGAAGAAGGCGGTCAGCACCTCGTAGCCGATCAGCGGGCTCACCACATTGCCGACGATCTCCGAGAAGCGGCTCCAATTGGTGCCGAACTGGTAGGACATGACGATGCCGGAGACCACGCCCATGGCGAAGGACACGGCGAAGATCTTGGTCCAGTAGCGGGCGAGCAGGTGGTAGTGCTCGCGCCCGGTCCTGAGCCAAAGGCCCTCAAGCGTGGCGATCCAGGCCGAGAGGCCGATGGTGAAGGTCGGGAAGATGATGTGAAAGGCCACCGTGAACGCGAATTGAATTCGCGCCAGCATGACGCCGTCCAAGTCCATCGCGAGCCTCCTTCAGCGATGCACCCTCCTTCGACGTCGCCCATCATATAGGATTATGCGGCTTTGCGCGCGAGGCGTGCCAAGGTCGCAGCCGGCGCGCAATTGGTCGCAGCGGGGAAGGGGAGGGGAATGGCGGTTGAGGCCGCCGAGCGGTGCCCTCAGGTGAGGTCGAAACCCTTGCGGCGGATGAAGGTGCCGAAGTCGGCGCGCTGCACCTCGGTGTATTGCCGCGCTTTGTCCTCCGACCAGCCATAGTTCGGGCTCTCACCGTAGTCGCCGCTTTTGCGCTGGTGGGCGTAGGGCTGCACGCCCGCGCGCCGCGCGTCGTAGGCGTCGACGTGAGCGCGCATCTCATCGTCGCCGTAGCGGTCTATGTGGACGGTGGCGTCGAGAGGCAGCCGCAGGCTGATCTCGCCCTCTGCCGCCGGCCAGCCGACGGTGAGCCCTGCGACGGGAAAGACCCAGTCCGGCAGATCCAGGAGTGCGCCGACCTCCGCCGCATGGTTGCGGATCGCGCTCAAGGGGCAGCAGCCGAGGCCGATGGACTCGGCCGCCATGACGAAGGTGGCGAGCGCGATGCCGGCGTCCACGGCGGCGTTGAAGAAGGCGTCCAGGTGGTCGTTGGCGAAGGGCTTCTCGCGCCAGTCGTGGATCTGGCGCTGCCGCCGGTTGTTGCCGCAGAAGACCAGCAGCACCGGCGCCCCGGCGATCCAGTCGCTGCGGAGCAATGCGTCGAGCCGTGCCCGGGTCTCGGCGTTCTCGACCACGACGATGTCGCGCTGCTGCAGGTCGCTCTTCGAGGGGGCCGAGAGCGCCAGCGCCGCGAGCGTCCGGAGCAGGTCTGCGCCGACCGGGTCGGGCTTGTACGACCGGCAGGAGCGGTGCTGCGCCAGCGTCTGCCAGACGGACGCCGAGGCGCGGTCCGCGGCCTCGCGCGGTGGCGCATCGCCGAAGCGATGGGCGAGGGCGTCGAGGATGTCCGTCGGGTCGCTCATGATGTTTCCCCCGAAGTCAGGCGGGTGCCGGCTCACGCGCCGTCCAGGGCACTGCGGATGGCGCGGAAGTCGCGCCAGGCGAGACGCTTGGCCGACGGGTTGCGCAGCAGATAGGCCGGGTGCAGCGTGGCCATGGCGCGGCGCTCCTTGGTGCCGGCTTGGAGGGTGCGCCACTTGCCGCGCAGGCGCATGATGCCCTCGGTGGTGTTCAGCATCTGCTTGGCGGCGGCGCCGCCCAGGAAGACCAGGATCTCCGGATCGACCAGCTCGATCTGGCGGTCGAGGAAGGGGGCGCAGGCCTGTACCTCCTGGGGCGTCGGCGTACGGTTGCCGGGCGGGCGCCAGTAGACCACGTTGGTGATGTAGGCCGTCGCCTCGTCCAGCGCGATGGCGGTCAGCATCTTGTCGAGCAGGCGGCCGGCGCGGCCGACGAAGGGCTGGCCCTGAAGGTCCTCGTCGCGGCCCGGCGCCTCGCCGATGAACATGATGCTTGCGTCGGCGCTGCCGCGCGCCATGCAGAGGTTCTTGGCGGTGGCCTTCAGCGGGCAGCCGTCGAAGGATGCCAGGGTCTCGCGCAGCGTCTCCAGGGTGGCGGCGCCGCGGGCGCGCTCGCGCGCGTCCATGACGGCCTCGTCGGGCGATGCGGTCGCGGCGGGCGGGCGGGTCTCGGGCAGCGGCGTCGGCGGTCGCGTGGGCCGCGGCGCCGGGTCGGGACGTGCCGGCCGGCGCGGCGCGGGCTCCGGCGGCCGCGCGGAAACGGCGAACCAGTCGGTCGGCGCGTCGCCTACCGCCTCGTCGACGCCCATGTCGCGATACCAGGCGAGCACCGCCGCCGTCACTGCTTGGTCCCGAGCTGTCATTCCCGCATGCCGGATCACATCTTCAGGGTCCTGTCTAGCACACTTGGGCGCACTAGCGATTGACCTGACCTCTCAGGGCGATCTATCCACACGGGAAAGAAGGAACCGTGCCATGACCGAGACTGCCCAGGAGCTACCCGACCGCGAAGCCATGGAGTTCGACGTGGTGATCGTCGGCGCAGGCCCCGCGGGCCTCTCGGCCGCGATCCGGCTGAAGCAGCGTGCGATGGAAGCGGACCGCGAGCTCTCGGTGGTGGTTCTCGAAAAGGGCTCCGAGGTCGGGGCGCATATCCTGTCGGGCGCGGTGATCGATCCCATCGGCCTCGACCGGCTGATGCCGGACTGGCGCGAGCGGGGCGCGCCGGTCGAGACGGCCGTGAGCGACGACCGCTTCCTTTATCTCGGGCCCGCCGGCGACCTGCGGCTGCCGAACCTGATGATGCCGCCGCTGATGAGCAATCACGGCAACTACGTCGTCAGCCTCGGCAATCTCTGCCGCTGGCTGGCGGAGCAGGCCGAGGGGCTGGGCGTCGAGATCTATCCGGGCTTTGCGGCGGCCGAGCTGCTCTACGACGAGAACGGCGCGGTGCGCGGCGTCGCCACCGGCGACATGGGTGTCGGCCGCGACGGCGGACAGAAGGACGGCTTCATGCGCGGCATGGAGCTTCTGGGCAAGTACACGCTCTTCGGCGAGGGCGCGCGGGGCTCGCTCACCAAGGACCTGCTCGAGCGCTTCGCGCTGGACGCGGACTGCGAGCCGCAGAAATACGGCATCGGGCTCAAGGAGCTCTGGGAGGTGGCGCCCGAGCGCCATCGCCCCGGCCTGGTGCAGCACACCATGGGCTGGCCGCTGGACAACCGCACCGGCGGCGGCTCGTTCCTCTACCATTTCGGCGAGAACCTGGTGTCCGTCGGCTTCGTCGTGCATCTCAACTACGAGAACCCCTATCTCTCGCCCTACGACGAGTTCCAGCGGTTCAAGACCCATCCCTCGATCCGGGAGACCTTCGCGGGCGGCAAGCGCATCGCCTATGGGGCGCGGGCGCTCTCCGAGGGCGGCTGGCAGTCGGTGCCGCGGCTGGTCTTCCCCGGCGGCGCGCTGATCGGCTGCGGCGCGGGCTTCATGAACGTGCCGCGCATCAAGGGCTCGCACAACGCCATGCTCACCGGCATGATGGCGGCCGACGCCGCCTTCGACGCCATCGGCGAGGGCCGCGCCGCCGACACGTTGGCGGCCTATCAGGAGGCCTACCGGACCAGCCCGGTCGCCAAGGACCTGAAGCGCGTGCGCAACGCCAAGCCCTTCTGGTCCCGCTTCGGCACCTGGCTCGGCATCGCGCTCGGCGGCGCCGACATGTGGCTGAACACGCTCCTGCCCTTCCTCGGCCACACCCTGAAACACGGCAAGCCGGATCACGCCTGCCTGAAGCCCCTGAACGCCTGTAAGCCCATCGATTATCCCAAGCCCGACGGCGTCCTGACCTTCGACAAGCTGACCAACGTCGCCTTCTCCGCCACCAATCACGAGGAGGACCAGCCCGTGCACCTGCAAGTGGGCGACGACGACCTGCAGCGCGCCAAGGAGCTCGGCCTCTATGGCGGCCCGTCGAACCGCTACTGCCCGGCGGGCGTCTACGAATGGATCGAGGACGGGCCCGACGGCGGCGCGCGGCTGCAGATCAACGCGCAGAACTGCGTGCACTGCAAGACCTGCGACATCAAGGACCCCGAGCAGAACATCAGCTGGGTGGCGCCCGAAGGCGGCGGCGGGCCCAACTATCCGAATATGTGAGGCCGGCCATGTTCACACTCGAAGATCTCGAAGCCGCGGCCGGGCTGGTGCATTCCGTCATCTCGCCGACGCCGCAGATCAACTGGCCGCTGCTGGCCGAGCGGGCCGGATGCACGGTCTGGGTGAAGCACGAGAACCACACGCCGATCGGCGCCTTCAAGGTGCGCGGCGGCCTGACCTATCTGGACGCGCTGACGCGCTCGGGCGAGACCTTCAGCGGCCTGATCAGCGCCACGCGCGGCAACCACGGCCAGAGCCTGCCCTTCGCCTGCCGGCGCTACGGCGTGCCGATCGCGATCCTGGCGCCGCACGGCAACAGCACGGAGAAGAACCGGGCCATGCGGGCGCTCGGCGCCGAGCTGATCGAGCACGGCCGCGACTTCGACGAGGCCCGCGTCGAGGCCGGCCGCCTGGCCGAGGAGCGGGGCTTGCGCTTCGTGCCGGCGTTCCACCCCTGGCTCGTCAAGGGCGTGGCCACTTACGCGCTGGAGCTCTATCGCGCCGTTGCCGATCTCGACACGGTCTACGTGCCCATCGGCATGGGGTCCGGCATCTGCGGGCTGATCCTGACCCGCGATCTGCTGGGCCTGAAGACGAAGGTCGTGGGCGTCGTCTCGGCGCACGCGAACGCCTTCGCGCGCTCCTTCGAGGCCGGCGCCGTCGTGGAAACGGCGAGCGCGGAGACCTTCGCCGACGGCATGGCCGTGCGCGTGCCGATGATGGAGTCCCTGGAGATCGTCCGGGCCGGGGCCGACCGCGTCGTCGAGGTCACGGACGATGAGGTCGCGGACGCCATGCGCGCCTACTATACCGACACCCATAACCTGGCCGAAGGCGCCGGCGCGGCGCCGCTGGCGGCGCTGTTGAAGGAGCGCGAGCGCATGCAGGGGCGCGAGGTGGCGGTGGTGCTGAGCGGCGGCAATGTGGATCGCGAAGTCTTCCGGACCGTGCTGAGCGGGCGCACGCCGTCGCTGCCGCTCGCAGCTTAGCTCACAGTTTTTCTTAGGATATTGGCTGTAGGCTCGCGGGAACGTGTTTTGCGGCACGTCGAGGGCGGGCCACACACTCGCCTTTAAGTCTTTGCAGGATGCAAGGAATGGCTTAATTCTTGCTCCGATGCGATGTTGCCAGACTCTCCGGACAACAGAGACAAGGGGCGGCGGACTCACAGGCATGACAGCACTCAACACGCGACGACTGCGTTGGCTCGGATGCATCGGTCTCCTGACGCTGGGAGTGACGTTCGGCATGGCGCCGGTGTCCAAGATCCTCGCGACCAACGACCATGAGGCCAGCCCGGACACACTGCTCGGCAACTATCTCGCGGGTCGCTTCGCCCGCGGCCAGCACGACACCTCCGCCGCGGCCGGCTTCTATGAGAAGGCGCTGGCGAAGGATCCGAAGAACGAGGTCATTCTCAAGCAGACGTTCCGGCTCGAGGCGGCCGCCGGCAACTGGGACCGGGCGACGCCGCTGGCGAAGAAGGTCATCAAGGGCACCAAGTCGCACCGCACGGCCCGGTTCCTGCTGGCCGTGCAGGCCTTCAGAGAAGGGCGCTTCCAGGCCGCGAAGGATCATCTCGCGGCGGCCCGGACCGGTCCGATCGTCGACCTGACCTCGCGGCTGGCGCGGGCCTGGATCGAGATCGGCGAGGGCAAGCCCAACGCCGCCTTCAAGACGCTGTCGCAGATCAAGCAGGCCGACTGGTCGCGCTTCTATCAGCGCTACCACAAGGGCCTGATGGCGGATCTGGCCGGGCGCAGGGACATTGCCAGGACCGAGCTCTCCCAGGCCTTCAAGCAAAACCCGAAGACGTTGCGCATCGCCGAGGCCTATGCGCGTCACGCGGTCAATGCGGGCAATGCGAAGCTCGCCCGGCAGGTGCTGAACGTTCACCTGACGCGCTCGACCGGCCATGCGCTGTCGCGCGCGCTGCTGCGCGACGTCAAGGCGGGCAAGAAGCCCGGGCTGCTGGTGGCATCGGCCAGCGCGGGCATTGCAGAGGTCTTCTATGGCATCGGCGACGCGCTGACGAGCGAGGGCAGCGTCGAGACCGGCTCCGTCTATCTCCGTCTCGCCCTGCTGCTGAAGCCGGACTTTCCGCTCGTTCATGTGGCGCTCGGCGAGGTCTACGAGACCGTCCGGAAGTATGAGCGCGCCATCGAGGCCTATGCCCACGTGCCGGAAAGCTCGCCGCTGTGGATGAACGTGCAGATCCGCAAGGGCTACAGCCTGAACGCGCTGAAGCGCGTCGAGGAGGCCAAGGCGCTGCTCGAGAGGCTGGCCGACAAGTTCCCCAAGGAGACCCGTCCGCTCGATGCGCTCGGCAGCATCATGCGCTCGCATAAGCGCTTCGCCGAGGCCAGGGACTACTACAGCCGGGCCATTGCCCTGGTGCGCAAGCCCACCAAGCGGCACTGGGCGCTGTTCTATTCCCGGGGCGTCTCCTACGAGCGGCTGAAGCAATGGCCGAAGGCCGAGGCCGACTTCAAGAAGGCACTGAAGCTCGACCCGAACAAGGCGCTGGTGCTGAACTATCTCGGCTATTCCTGGGTCGACCAGGGGCGCAACCTGAAAGAGGCGATGGCGCTGATCCGCAAGGCGGTGAAGCTGAAGCCCGATGACGGCTATTTCGTCGACAGCCTGGGCTGGGCCTATTACCGGCAGGGCAGATACAACAAGGCCGTGGAGCATCTGGAGCGGGCCGTCGAGCTGAGACCCGACGACCCGGTCATCAACGATCATCTCGGCGACGCCTACTGGAAGGTCGGCCGGCGGCTCGAGGCCAAGTTCCAGTGGAACCAGGCCCTGTCGCTGAAGCCGGAGCCGGACGAGGAAAAGAAGATCAAGGTCAAGCTTGCTCACGGCCTGCAGACCGAGCGCCAGACCAACGCCCAGGTGGAGGCGAACGAGAAACGCCCGAACTGATCCGTTGTCCGCGCGGTCGCGCAGGCAACTCTCAGCCATGGCCCACTGGTGTCCGAGATTTTGGGAGCGGGTCGGTCTGCATGACGGCGTCGGCCTTGGTTTCTGGCCTGAGGGGGTGCGTCCGGACGGTCTGCCGCGCCCTCGATTTTCGTCATGGCCGGACGTGATCCGGGCATCCATTCCAGTAGCCTCTCGGCAAATTCGAGAGGAAACGGCATGGATTACCGGGTCAAGGCCCGGCAATGACGACGGTTAGATGCGGGCTTCGCTCGAATCCCGGACAGTATGAGCCATGGCCCCATTGACGGAACTGGCCGCGGCCAAGATCAATCTCACGCTCGAGATCCTGGGCCGCCGGCCCGACGGCTACCATGAGCTGGTCAGCCTGGTGGCCTTCGCCGGCTTCGGCGACAGGTTGAGCCTGCAGCCGGGCCCGCGCTTCGGGCTCCAGGTGGACGGGCCGTTCGCGGACGTCCTCGGCGCGGACAACTTGATCGAGCGCGCCGTGCGGCGGGCGCAGGAGCAGGCTCCGGCTCTGACGAGCGGCAGGTTCCGGCTCGAGAAGACGTTGCCCGTGGCAGCGGGTCTCGGCGGCGGCTCCGCGGACGCGGCCGCGGCCTTGCGTCTTGTGGCCCGCGCCAATCCCGAGCATGCCGGCGGTCTGGATCTGCGCGCCATCGCAGCCGGGATCGGCGCCGACGTGACGGTCTGTCTGGAGCAGCGGGCGGCCTGGATGCGAGGCATCGGCGAACAGGTGGCCTGTGTGCCGCCATTGCCCGAGACCCATGTGGTGCTCGTCAATCCGGGCGTGGCGCTCGCCACGGCGGAGGTCTACGCCGTGCTGGGCGTGCCGCTTCTCGACGGCGGATCGGTCGCGAGCGCGCTGGAGACGCCTGGCCCCTTTCCCGATCTCGATGCGCTGCTGGCCTACCTGGACGCCCGCGGCAACGACTTGGAAGCGCCGGCTTTGCGGCTCGCGCCCGAGATTGCTGAGGCCAGGGACCGGCTGCTGGCGGCGGCGGGCTGCCGTTTCGCGCGCCTCTCGGGCAGCGGCGCCACTTGGTTCGGGATTTTCGGCACCCACGCCGAGGCCGAACGGGCGGCGGCGCGCATCAGGGCGGACCGGCCGGGCTGGTGGGTGGTGGCGTCGTCCCTGAACTAAGGAAATAGGGGTCTGACCCCTAGCAGGTTTTTTTTCGCTCACGGCTATTCCGCGCTGACGCGCGGGCCTGCGCGGGCGCCCGAGACCAGGACCGGTTCCCGCTGAGCCGA
>JAKSBI010000190.1 GCA_022361215.1 Hyphomicrobiales bacterium
CATGTCGGTCTGCTGCAACGCCGCCAGGTGCGTCTTGTGCTCGGCGGCGGCCGCCTCATAGCGGGCGAGCAGGGAGCGGTCGCCGGTGAGAAGAAAGGCGCGCACGGCGCCGGTGGCCGCGTCGATGCTCTTCTTGTAGGCACCAAGCCGCTCCAGCCCCTGGCGAAGCTGGGAGGCCGTGGCCGTGGTCTCGACGGCGGCATTGCTCCGCCACCAGGTGATGCTGGCCGTGAGACCCGCGGTGATGAGCATCACGCCGAAGGCGGCTCCGAGCTTTCCGGTGACCCCGATAGTGGTGAGCTTACGCATGGTCCAGATATCCCCCAAATCCAATGTCGGCGGCCCCGCGGTCAGGACCCCAGACGGCGCTTCAATTCGGTCAGGTTGATCTCGAACACGGCGGCGCCGATGGCCTTGCCGTCCTTGGTGTCGGCGATGGTCATGTTGACCTGCGCCCGCCAGGTCTTGGTGCCCTTGTGCCATTCCGCCTCGTCGACGAACACGGCGTCGGGGCCGACCAGGAACGTCTTCTTGTATTTTGCCTCGTCCCCCTGCCAGTAGTCGGAGGTGATGCTGCTCTGGCCGACGTTCAGCCCCTTGTCGTCCATGATGAAGATCTCGGAGTAGAGGCCGCCGTTCTGAGCCTGCATGCGCAGCAAATAGACCGAGAGCGGGTTGGACAACGTCGCGGAGATCAGCGGCTTGTCGGCGGCCTTGCGCTCGGCGCGCCATTGCTTGTCGATGGCGACGATGCTGGCCTCGTCGAGGTCGGCGTGGCGCTTGTTCTGTGCCCTGACGCTGATCTGGACGATCTCATGCTTCAGGATGTCGCGCAGCTCGCCAATCTGCTGCTGGGCGATGAGGCGCGTCGGCTGCATATCGGCCGGTAGCGACGGTCCTTGGTCGCCGGCAATCGCCGGTTGTGTTGAGATGCACGCGAGTGCGGTCGCGAGCGCGGCAAAAGTTAAGGAACGACTGGAGAGGATACGAGGCACTGCACGGACCTCCATTTGAATGGGCCAGAATATGGTATCGATTGTTGGCGTCTAATCTTAATAGGCCGTGAAAAGAAGATGTAACCAGAGATAGAAATTATGGGAAAACGATCCTGTGCTACACGCTATGCGTGTAGAAATGAGCGATTTGCCGCAAGGCCGGGCGAGCCGGCCCTTGCGTTTCGCTGCTTGGCGTCGACGGGGCTGTGGATCTCCAAACCGGCCTGAATGGCGAATTGGACGGTCCTCTCTCGGATGAGACTTGCATGGCAGGGCCTTGGGCGCCCAGCTAAGCTTCGGCCCATGAGACCTCCGAGGCTTTCGAACCTGGTTGGAGGCCGGCGTGGGAGACCGGCTCTCGCGCTTGCCGTGGCACTCGGCGCTGCGATGGCGGGCCGTCCTGCCGCTGCCTGCGACCTCAGCGACGGCCCGACGGCGAAGGTGACCCGCGCCGTCGATGGCGCGACGCTCCTGCTGGAAGACGGGCGCACGGTGCGGCTGGCCGGGGTGCTGGCGCCGAGCGCGCCGCGCTGGTGGCGGAAGGCGGAGCCCTGGCCGCCGGCCGAAGCGGCGCGGGCGGGGCTGGCGGCCCTTGCCGAGGGGCATCGGGTGGAGCTGAAGTTCGGCGGTGCGCGGGAGGACCGGCGGGCGCGGCTGCTCGCCCATGTGTTCGTCGCGCGTGGGGAGGAGCGGGTCTGGGCGCAGGCCCATCTGGTTTCGCTGGGGCTGGCGCGGGCCGTGTCCTTCAAGGACAACCGGGCCTGCCTCAGGACGCTGCAGGCGCGCGAGGCCGAGGCACGGAGGGCGGGCCGCGGGCTCTGGCGCCGGCGGCTCTACGCCGTGCGCAAGGCGGACGACACGGCGGGGCTGCTCAAGCGCCTGCAGAGCTATCAGCTGGTCGAGGGGCGGGTCAGGGCCGTGGCCAAGCGGCGGCGCTGGACCTTTGTCAATTTCGGTGCGGACTGGAAGAGCGACTTCACCGTGGCTATCGCCGCGGGCGACCGACGCCGGTTCGCGGGCTCCGACGTGGACCTGGCGGCGCTCGAAGGGCGGCGCATACGCGTGCGCGGCTGGATCGAGCGCTGGAACGGGCCGGCCGTCAAGGCCACCCATCCGGAGCAGATCGAGCTTTTGGAGGACGCCGCCGAGACGACGGCTCCACCGGCCTTGGCCGGCCCGCAAAAGAAGAACCCGACGCCTTAAGCGCCGGGTTCCTGCTTGCGCATGTTCGTCAGGACTGCGACGGGTCTGCCTTTCAAGCGGCGACCTGCGCCTCGTCCGTCGCCGCGGCAGCCGCGCGCGTGCGTTGCGCGCTTTTCGAGAGCACCTCGTCGATCTTGGCGATGGCGCTGGCCTCGTCGAGCTTCTGCACGGCCGCGACCTCGCGGGCCATCCTGTCCAGCGCCGCTTCGTAGAGCTGGCGCTCGGAGTAGGACTGCTCCGGCTGGGTCTCGGACCGGTACAGGTCGCGCACGACCTCGGCGATCGACACCAGGTCGCCGGAGTTGATCTTGGCCTCGTACTCCTGGGCGCGCCGGCTCCACATGGTGCGCTTGATCCGCGCGCGGCCCTTCAGCGTGTCGAGCGCCTTCTTGACGACCTTGTCCTCGGACAGCTTCCGCATGCCCACGTCGTCCGACTTGGCGGTCGGCACGCGGAGAGTCATCTTGTCCTGCTCGAAATTGATGACGAAGAGCTCCAGAGTTGCCCCCGCGATCTCCTCTTCGTCGATGCTGACGATCCGGCCCACGCCATGGGCGGGATACACAATGAACTCGTTGGTGCGAAACCCTTTTCTCTGCTGTGGCTTTTTCTTGGCTGCCATACGCTGTTTCTCACTCTCTTTCTTTTTTTGTCCCGCCGGCGGACGCTGGCGCCGGGCGGGCGGCTCGGAATAGGCGCGCGGCTGAGGCCGGCGCGCAGGCAACGGCTGGGACGTCGATCCGCCACCCTGTTGATCCCGGAACATCGGCATGCAAATGCACGCCGCGCCGGCAAAACGGCCGCGGCCGCAACACATCAAGAGATCTCTACCGATCAGCGAGCTGATCGCCGCATTTCCCTGTCGGGGCGAAAAAAAAGCCTGCCCGAACGAGGGCGGCCCCTTCTCTCCTAATGTATGGCAGCTGTCGCCATTTCGACCATATTAGTAACACATTTTTAGGACTTTCGAAACCTCCCGCCGAAGACCCCCCTATCACATCTTGCTTCCGGGCCTCGCAAATCCGCATCAACGTTAACGATTCAATGGTTTCGAAAGCCTAAACGGCGGCAGCATGCCGCATTGCTACCGGCAAGCCCGGAGATGGGGATGCCGGGCAGTGAAATCAATATGATTCGAGCGATTTGAGGGGCGCCGGGACATTGTCCGGCGCCCAGCGCGACGTTTGGTCTCAGTCGCCCTCGCCGGGCTCGGCCGAGAAGTACTTGTCGAACTTGCCGGTCTCGTCGGCGTGATTGTCGGCGTCGGCCGGGGCGTCCTTCTTGACCGTGATGTTCGGCCATTTCTCGGAGTATTCGCGGTTCACCTCGAGCCATTTCTCAAGACCCGGCTCCGTGTCCGGCTTGATCGCCTCCACAGGGCATTCCGGTTCGCAGACGCCGCAGTCGATGCACTCGTCCGGGTGGATGACGAGCATGTTCTCGCCTTCGTAGAAGCAGTCGACGGGGCAGACCTCGACGCAATCAGTGTACTTACACTTGATGCAGTTCTCGTTGACGATGTACGTCATCAAACTTCTCCGCTCGCCAGCGCCGCGGGCATTGCCCACGGATGAGCCCTGGTCTTCTGATTTCGGGGTGCCCCTCCTCCTTAGACGCACCGGATTGGGCGGGTGCGCCCGGGCTCGATAGCCGGAGTTCCCTATACCAATCCCGGCCCCGGCACAAGGCCGCCGCGTATCGTCCTATGAGCTGGCGTCGGAGGGGCGGGTCCAGGCTTCGATGCGGCGCCGGTCGCGCTTGGTCGGCCGGCCCGCGCCGGGCGTCCGGGCGGCGGCGGGGAAGGGGCGCAGCGGCCGTACCGGCGCCGGCCCGGGGTCGGGGGTCAGGTCCTCATAGAGCGTGCTCGCCTCGGCGGCCGGCCCCCGGCGCGCGCCCGGCGCCACGATCTTCAGAACGCGCACGCGGCCGCGCAGCGCCAGCGTCAGCACGTCGCCCGCGCGCACGGTGCGGCTCGGCTTGGTGGTGCGCTCGCGGTTGATGCGCACCTTGCCCGCCTCGACCAATCGGCTGGCCAGCGTGCGCGTCTTCACCACGCGCGCGAACCAGAGCCATTTGTCGAGCCGCTGGGCGCCTTCGGTCTCGACGCTCATGCCGGGTCCCGCACGTCGTCCTTCAAGGTCTGTTTGAGCTTGGCCAGCGCGGCGAAGGGCGAATCGGGATCGACCCGGTCGCGCTTGCGCGCGGGCCGGTCGCCCCGCTTCGACTGCGCTGCCGGTTTCTCCCGGCGTGGCCCCTTGCCGCGGGCCTTGCGCTGGGCCGGTTTCTCGGGCCGTCGGGCTCCGCGCTGGCGTGGGCGGCTTTCGGCGGGCCTGCGCCGCTTCGGCCGCCAGATCTCGTCGAACTGCGGGGCTGGCTCGGCCTTGGCGGTGTCTGCCTCGCCCTCGGCTGCGCTCTCGGACGTGGACGGCGCATCGGCTACCTCGGCGACGGCCGTTTCCGTCTCCGATGGCTCCTGCCCAGTGGTGTCCGTGTCGGCCGTCTGCGCCTCCGGCGCCTCGATCCGCCGGCGCTCGACACGGAAGCCGAGAGCGCGCAGCACGGCGGCGAAGTCCTCGCCGGAGCAGCCGACGATAGACATCATGTTGGGCTGCACCCGGAAACCGCCATTCCCGGTGGCGCCCTCCGGCCGCTGCTCGTCGGCCTCGCCGCTCGGCCGCCAGGCGACCAGCGGGCGGATCATGTCGGCCAGCCGCTCCAGCATGTCGATGCGCACGACCCGGGCGCCGCAATGGTGGAAGCCGGCGGTGCGGTAGAAGGCCGCCGGCAGCGCCTTGTCGGCGGCCGCAGAGGTCAGGCCCTCCCGCGGCGGCTCGGGCAGGTCGGCGATGCCGACCCCCGCCGCTTCCCCGTGATGCAGCGCCCAGAGCAGCAGCACGAGATCGGAAGCGGCCGGCTTCAGCAGTGCCGGAATGTAGATGTTGAGGGCGCCGAAGCGCACGCCGTATTTGCGCAGCTGGCCGCGCGCCTCCTGGTCGAGCGAGCGGATCTCGTCGGCCACGTCCTCGCGCTTCAATATGCCGAGGTTCTCGGTCAGCCGGAAGCCGACGCCGCGGGCCAGGCCGTCGACGTCCTCGGCCTCGCTCAGCTCCACCAGCGGCGCGATGCGCTCCCTGATCTGGGCCGTGAGCCAGCTTTCGAGCCGTTGCGTGATGCGCTCCCGGTCGGGCCCGCTCAGATGGTCGTCGGCGAGCAGGCGCAGGCCGGGCTTCAGGATGTGGTCGCCGCGCTCCAGCGACGCGATCGACTGGCCCAGCCATTCGATCGTGCCGGTGCGGGTCAGCACGATGGCGCTGGCGTCGGCGGCCAGCAGCCGGTCCGCCCGTCTGGCGAGCTCGGTCGCCAGAACCTTGGCGGCGGCGTTGCGGGCGGCCTTGCCGTGAATGCCGTCGGCGCCCGCGTCCGGCGTGAAGCGGAAACCGTCGAGCCGGCCGACGAAATGGCGCTCCACCTCGACCGCGCCGTCGTCGCCGATCTCGGCATAGAGCGTGTCCTTGTCGCGCAGGCGACGCATCAGGGTGCTGGTGCGCCGGTCTACGAAGCGCCGGGTCAGCCCCTCGTGCAGGGCGTCGGAGAGCTTGTCCTCGATCTCCCTGGTCCGCTCCTGCCAGTGCTCCGCGTCCGCCAGCCAGTCGGCGCGGTGGGAGACGAAGGTCCAGGTGCGGATATGGGCGATGCGGTTGGCCAGTGTGTCGATGTCGCCGTCGGTGCGCTCGGCCTGGCCGACCTGCTGGGCGAACCAGTCCTCCGGAATATGGCCGGCATCGCTCATCAGATATTTGTAGAGCGTGGCGACGAGCTCGGCGTGGGTCGCGGTCGAGATCTTGCGGTAGTCTGGGATCTGGCAGACCTCCCAGAGCCGGCGAAGGGCGGCGGGGCCGCCAGCCATGGCGCGTACGTCCTCGTCGCGGGAGACGTTCTCCAGCGCGATCACGTCGTCGACCATGCGCGCCCGTGCCAGGCGCCGCTCGCTCGGCGCGACCTTCAGGCTCTCCCTGAGCGCGGTGAGAGAGGCATAGTCCAGGTTGGTGTTGCGCCATTGCAGCATCTGCACCGGATCGAACTCGTGCGCCTCGAGCCGCGCGACCAGATCGTTGTCGAAGGGGGCGACGGTGCCCGTGATGCCGAAGGTGCCGTCGTTCATGTGGCGTCCTGCGCGGCCCGCGATCTGGCTGACCTCGGCGGGCGTCAGCTCGCGATGGCTCTGCCCGTCGAACTTGCGGATGGCGGCGAAGGCGACGTGGTCCACGTCCAGGTTCAGCCCCATGCCGATGGCGTCGGTGGCGACGAGGAAATCGACGTCGCCGTTCTGGTAGAGCGCCACCTGGGCGTTGCGCGTGCGCGGGCTGAGCGCACCGAGGACGACGGCGGTGCCGCCGCGCTGGCGGCGGATCAGCTCGGCGATGGCGTAGACGTCCTGGGCCGCGAAGGCGACGACCGCCGAGCGCCGAGGCAGGCGCGAGAGCTTCTTCTGCCCGGCATAGCTGAGCTTGGAGAGGCGGGGCCGGGAGATGATGTTGGCGCCTGGCAGCAGCTCGCGGATGGTGTCGCGCATCGTCGCAGCGCCCAAGAGCAGCGTCTCCGAAGCGCCGCGGGCGTGGAACAGCCGATTGGTGAAGACGTGGCCGCGCTCGCCGTCGGCGGCGAGCTGGATCTCGTCCACGGCCAGGAAGTCCACCTCGATCTCCCGGGGCATGGCCTCGACGGTGCAGACGTAGTAGCGCGGCGAGGGCGGCTTGATCTTCTCCTCGCCGGTGATCAGCGCCACGTCGCGCGGCGAGGTGCGGGCCACCATCTTGTCGTAGACCTCGCGGGCGAGCAGCCGGAGCGGCAGGCCGATGAGGCCGCTGTCGTGGCCCAGCATGCGCTCGATCGCCAGATGGGTCTTGCCCGTATTGGTCGGACCCAGCACCGCCGTGACGTTGCGCGAACGCAGAGCGGCCGTATCGGCGCGATAGGACAGGGGAGCATTCATGGACACAGTCCTCTGGCGGCGGCGGGCGGAACGCAGTCCGATCGCCTCGGTCTTAACATCTGGAACGATTCCGGAACGAAGCTGGTCCGAATCGCTGACTCGCGCTGATTCAAGTTTCGTTCCCTACGACATCTGGTGGTGAGTCGCCGGGCAAGGCCGGAATCGGACGCCGACGCCTTCGAACGGGACGCGGACGTGCACCCGATCGCTAATGGTCTTGCACATAATGCGTTTCATTTCGAATTGCCATCCCGACCGGGAGCCTTAGCCGGCCCGCTTAACAATGAGAAGAAAGCCGGAACGAACAATGGACGAATCAGGAGATCGTTAAATTTCATCGTCCGTTCACCACGACATGTTGTGACACGACCCCTCCCCATTAACCTTTGAGCGGGCTAGGGGCCGCTGTACGAGGCCGCGCGTTAACGTCTCGTTCCGTCATGGCACGATCTCGGGTCGTGCATGCGTCTTCCGGCCGTGCCAGACCGTCGTCCGGCTGCCGCCGGTGTGTCGCCACCCAGCATCGCCGGCCGTGACCGAAAGGCTCGGAGACGCCGCACAGGGCTCTCCGGGAGAAGGAATACGGAACGAACGGCGGACGAATCAGGGGAACGTTAAACTTCATCACCTGTTCCCTACGAGATGTTGTGTTTCGGGCGTTCCGCGTTAACGCCTGGATCGCAGCCGTGGGGCCCTAGCGGACCAGCGCGATCTTCTCCTTGCCGGCCCGTTCCACCTCGAATGCCTTGGCGGTCACGGTGGCGGTTCCCCATGGCGTGGGAATGACGACGTGGTAGGGCACGTAGAGATTGGCCTGGGGCACCGGGATCAGCCAGGCTTCGATCTCGTCGGTCTGGACCATGAACTCGACGGCCTTGTGGTGGGGCCGGTGCCCGGCGATCGGGTGGTACTTGGCGCGGCAGACCAGGGCCAGCCCGTTATAGCCTTTCCGGCCCCGCGGCTCGACCTTGACGGTCCGGATATGGGAGAGCTGCACGTCGTAGCGGTGCTTGCCGTCGAAGATGGGCAGACGCCGGGTACAGACGCTCGGGTCCAGGCCGTTGCGCTCGGTCCTGCCGGCCAGGAAGATGGCGCTCATCGGATCGAAGACGGCGCGAACGTGCTTCTTGGTCAGCGGGATGGCCCGCACATGCGGCTTGATGACGGGCTGGCTGGAGACGGCGCTGACGGCGTTGTCCTTGAACGTCATGGTCAGATGGCCCTTCTTCTTCCTGGTCTTGAAGGAGAGCCCGTAATCCTCGGGCCGTGGGCCCGTGGCCGCCATCTTTCCCGACGCTCTCATGCCGCCTTTCAATTCGAACACCAGCCGCCTCAGGAACGACAGCTTCGCCTCGCCCGTGATCTTGTAGGACGTGTCGTTGAGATTGACCCGGACATCGGCGTCGCCGAGGCGCAGGCCGACGAAGCGGACCTGATAGACGGCCGAGAGATCCACCGGCTCCGCCCCGGCAGCGATCGCCGGCGTGAGCAGCAGGCCGGCGCCGAGCGCCGCACCGAGGGCCGCGGCAGCGGCGCCGCGCCGACGTCTCTCCTCGAAGGAGGCAGGCGTGCGATCTGGTGTCACGCGTCGAGCCTTGTTGGAAGCCGCGAATCTGACCTCGTGTCTTATTAATGGATTTGGTCGATTCTGTGTTGGTTAACGATCCGTTGCCTTGCGACGCCGAAGGAGGCGGCCATGAGCCGATACGGCCGCGTCGCGGGGCTGTGCGACGCGCGCGGTTGCATGGTTTCGCCGGAGGATTTGGGACGGCGTTTCGAGCGGTTTTTCGGTGCGACCGGCCTTGCCGTCCAGCAGGCCCGTGGCAGCGTTTTACCAAACGGCCCGGTCCGGCCGGGCGGCCGGCTTGACGCTGGCGGGCGCTGGGCCTATATCATCCCGCCGTCCGGCGGACCGAAAGCGCCGAGGCGGATTTCAGACAATCGATGGGCCGGGCATCCATATTCCGGCAGACGTCGTTCGGAGGACCACGACTATGGCGCGCCGCTGCGAGCTGACCGGAAAGACGGTTCAGAGCGGAAACAATGTAAGCCACGCGCACAACAAGACGCGTCGCCGTTTCCTGCCCAATCTGTGCAATGTGAGCCTGATGAGCGACGCGCTCGGCCGCAGTTTCCGCCTGCGCATCAGCGCCCATGCGCTGCGCTCGGTCGAGCATCGCGGCGGGCTGGACGCCTTCCTGATGAAGGCCAAGGCAGGCGAGCTCTCGCTCAAGGCGCGGCGTCTGCAGCGGGACGTCAAGAAGGCGCAGGCCGCGGCCTCCTGATCGTCACGTATTCCCGCTCCGTTGCGGCACCGGCCGATCGAGCCGGAGGCCCGGTGCCGGATCAGCGCAGATTCGCCCCGGCCGCGGCGCGCAACACCGAGGCCATCGTCGCCGTGCTGGCCGAGCGGCTGCCGGAGCAGGGGCATGCCCTCGAGATTGCCAGCGGCACGGGCCAGCATGTGGCGGCGTTCGCGCAGGCTTTTCCGGGCATCCACTGGCACCCGAGCGATCCGAGCCCCGTCTCCCGGCAGAGCGTCGCCGCCTGGACCGAGGCCGCCAGGGTAACGAACGTCGCGGCGCCCGCGGACGTCGATGTCCGATGCCCCGACTGGCACGCGCCCTGGACCGAGGGCTTCGACGTTCTCTTCACGGCCAATCTCGTTCACATCGCGCCTTGGGAGACCACGCTTGGCCTGATGGCGGGCGCCGGCGTCCTGCTGAGGCCGGACGGCCTGTTCGCCATCTATGGCTGCTTCAAGCGCGACGGGGCGCATATCTCGCAGAGCAATATCGCGTTCGACGCGAGCCTGCGCCGCCAAGACCCGAGCTGGGGCGTGCGCGACGTCGGCGAGGTGTCCGACGCGGCGGCGGCCCAGGGCCTCGCGCTCGATGAGGTCGTCGCCATGCCCGCCAACAATCTGATGCTGGTGCTGAGGCCCTCGACGAGCTGTTAGGGGAGCGCGAAGCGCAGCAGCAGTGTCCGCTGCAGCACCCGGTTGAAGTTGTCGTCGGAGATCAGGGTGACGACGGTCTTGCCGTCGTGGCCGCGGTGCACGGCCATGCCTTCCATGTTGTCGATGGAGAGGCTGTCGCGCGCATGCAGCAGGACCTCGCCGGTCATAAGGGTATCGGGCCGCACGTCCTTGGCGGTGATGCGCCGGATGCGCATCTGGACGCCCTCGCTGAAGCGGAAGCGTCGCTCCAGGACCAGGAGCCCGCCATCGGGCAAGGCAGCAAGGTCGGTGACATCGAAGCCGTTCAGGCGCTTCAGCGCCAGCGTCTCGGAGGCGCGCCCGCCGAGGATCCAGCCCATATGGTTGCCGTCCTTATCCAGGAGGCGCTCGGTGAAGGCGACGAGCCTGCCCTTGTAGCGCCCTCCTCTAAGGACGGTCAGCGCCTCGAGGCCCTTGTTCGTCGTCGAGCGCTTCATGGCGGCCGGCAGGCGCAGATAGCGCTTCGGGGCGCCGATGGCCGCCGCCGTCTGCGGGAAGCGCCCGATCCGATGGTTGCGCTCGAAGGAGATGTAGAGATCGCCGTCGAGCCGGCCGGGACGGGCCGGCGTCACGGCCTCGGCGTCCATGTTCTGCTTCTTGGTGAGGCGGCGGCCGTTGCGGGCGAGCAGCGGACCGATGCGCACCTCCGCGAGCCCGGTGGGGCGCTCGCCGGATGTCGTGAGGTGCGCCCTCAGCCAATGCCCGCCGTCGGAGACGGCCACGAGCCGCGTGCCCGTCTCGTCGAGCGCCAGTCCCGAATAGCCGCCGAAGACCGTTGATTTGGACTGCAGCTCGATACCGCCGAGCCAAGTCAGCTTGCCGAAAGTCTTCCGGTCGGGCCGCTCCGGATCGAAGTCGATGCGGAACGCCTCGATGGCGATGTCCTGCGGCTTGTCGAGCTCGGGGACGTCCCATTGCTGAGCCTGAGCCGGGACCGCCAGCACGAGGCTGAGAGCGAAGATCAGGCCGCCGAGGCGCGGGAGGCGTGCCGGCCCTTGGCGCCCCGGCGCCTGCATGTCTCAGTGCAGCCGTCCGGTGCGGCCGGTGGAGAGCGCTGCGTGATAGGCGAAGCGCGTCGCCACGCTCTCGTCGAACAGCTCGGCGAGCTTGTCCGTCATGGCGCCGGCAAGCTCCTCGGCGTCGGTGATGGTGACCGCCCGGCGGTAATAGCGGGTGACGTCGTGGCCGATGCCGATGGCGATCAGCTCGACCGGCGAGCGCGTCTCGATCTCCTCGATGACTTGGCGCAGATGCCGTTCCAGATAGCAGCCGGTGTTGACCGAGAGTGTCGAATCGTCGACGGGCGCGCCGTCCGAGATCATCATCAGGATGCGCCGCTGCTCGGGGCGATGCACGATCCGGTTGTGCGCCCAGGAGAGCGCCTCGCCGTCGATGTTCTCCTTCAAGAGCCCCTCGCGCATCATCAGGCCGAGATTGCGCCGGGCCCGGCGCCAGGGCGCGTCGGCCGACTTGTAGACGATGTGGCGCAGATCGTTGAGCCGGCCCGGCGATGCCGGTTTCCCGGCGGCGAGCCAGCGCTCGCGCGAGTGGCCGCCCTTCCAGGCGCGCGTGGTAAAGCCGAGGATCTCGACCTTGACCCCGCAGCGCTCCAGCGTCCGGGCCAGGATGTCCGCACAGCAGGCCGCCACCATGATCGGACGGCCGCGCATGGAGCCCGAGTTGTCGAGCAGCAGGGTCACCACCGTGTCGCGGAAGTTGGTGTCGCGCTCGCGCTTGAACGAGAGCGGATGCATCGGGTCGGTGACCACGCGCGAGAGACGCGCCGTGTCGAGAATGCCCTCCTCGAGGTCGAAGTCCCAGCCGCGGTTCTGCTGCGCCAGCAGGCGGCGCTGCAGCCGGTTGGCCAATCGCGCCACGGCGCCGTGCAGACTCTGTAGCTGCTTGTCCAGGAAGGTCCTGAGGCGCTCCAGCTCGTCCGAATCGCAGAGGTCCTCGGCCGCGACGATCTCGTCGTAGGTGCGGCTGAAGACGGTGTAGCCGAAGGCCTCGGGCGAATCGAGGACCGACACGTTCGGCCGCCACGGCTCGGCCGTGCGCGGCTGGTCCTGGCCGTCGACGTCGCCTTCGAGCTGGTCGATGTCGCCGAGGTCGGAAAGCTCCGCATCGTCGGCGTCGCCCTGCATGTCGGCCATCTCCTCGGCCGACATCTCGCTGGACTGGGTGCCGTCGCCGTCCTCGCTGCTCTCGGCCTCGCCCTGCAACTGCTCCGGCGCGGTGTCCTCGTCGCCCTCCTCCTGCGGCCCGTCCTGCAGCTCGTCGCTCAGCTCCAGGGCGCTGAGAACGTCGCGCAGGCCCCGGCCGAAGGCGAGCTGATCTTCCACCATGTCCTCGAGCCGAGTCAGGACGTCGCCGGCGCGCTGCTCGATCCAGGGGCGCCAGAGGTCGACGATGGCGCGGGCGCGCTCGGGCGGCGCCTGGCCGGTCAGCCGCTCCCGCACCAGCAGCGACAGCGCCTCGTCCAGCGGCGCGTCGGAGCGGTCCGAGATCTCGTGGAACTTGGCGCGCGCGTAGTGCTGCTCGATCTTGGCGGTGAGGTTGCTGGCCATGCCGCTCATGCGTTGGGCGCCGATGGCTTCGACACGTGCCCGCTCGACCGCCTCGAACACCGCGCGTGCCGGCCCGCCCGAAGGGGCCAGCCGCCGGTGCAGCTTGGGGTTGTGGCAGGCCACCATCAGGGCGATGGAGTCGGCATGGCCGCGAATCGCGGCGATCTCGTCCTTGCTCGGCACCCGCGAAGGCTCCGGCAGGCGCGCGACCCTACCTTGCAGGCCGGGCGGGTCCGAGCCGTAGACGCATTCGAGCGTGCCGTCGCCGGCGATCGAGCGGGTCGCCATGGTCAGCGCCTGCTTGAACGGCTCGGCCGGTCCCTCTTTGCGTTTGGGCGAGACGGGCATGGGCCTGGCTCAGCTCAGCGCGATATTGGCGCTCGACTCCGGCAGCTCCTCTCCGAAGCAGCGCTGATAGAACTCGGCGACCAACGGGCGCTCCAGCTCGTCGCACTTATTCAGGAAGCTCAGCCCGAAGGCGAAGCCGATGTCGTCGAAGATCTCGGCGTTCTCCGCCCAGGTCATGACCGTGCGCGGGCTCATCACCGTGGAGAGATCCCCGTTCATGAAGGCGCTGCGCGTCAGGTCCGCGACTCGCACCATGTTGGCCACCGCCTCGCGGCCCGAGTCGGTGTCGTAGCTCTTGGCCTTGGCCAGCACGATGTTCACCTCATCGTCGTGCGGCAGATAGTTCAGCGTCGCCACGATCGACCAGCGATCCATCTGGCCCTGGTTGATCTGCTGGGTGCCGTGATAGAGCCCGCTGGTGTCGCCGAGGCCGATGGTGTTCGTCGTGGAGAACAGACGGAAGGCCGGATGCGGCCGGATCACCTTGCTCTGGTCGAGCAGCGTCAGCCTGCCCTGCACCTCGAGGATGCGCTGGATCACGAACATGACGTCGGGCCGGCCGGCGTCGTACTCGTCGAAGACCAGGGCCGTATTGCTCTGCAGCGCGTAGGGCAGAATACCTTCCCGGAACTCCGTCACCTGCTTGCCGTCCTTCAGGACGATGGCGTCCTTGCCCACCAGGTCGATGCGGCTGACATGGCTGTCCAGGTTGATGCGGATGCAGGGCCAGTTGAGCCGCGCCGCCACCTGCTCGATATGGGTGGATTTGCCGGTGCCGTGATAGCCCTGAATCATCACGCGGCGGTTGTGCTTGAAACCGGCCAGGATGGCCAGGGTCACGTCCCGGTTGAACAGATAGTCCTCGTCGATATCGGGCACGTGCTCGTCCGGCGAGGTGTAGGCCGGTGCCTCCATGTCCGTGTCGATGCCGAAGACCTGGCGGACCGACACGCTGATGTCGGGCAGTCCGGCGTCGCCAGTATTTGCTTCAGGGGTCATGCTTTTTCGTCGTCCCGTTCGTCTTCTCGAAGTCAGGGGTGATCGCAAGGCCGCGCGCGGAACCGGCTCGGGGTCGCGGAACAGCTCGGGCCTGCTGCCATCCAGACGGCAAATGCCGCAGGCCCTCAACGGCTAACACAGGCCTGCTTGCTTGAGATAGTTATAGGCTTGGATGACTTCGCGCAACTTATCCTCCGACCGGCGGTCGCCGCCGTTGCTGTCGGGATGGTGGCGTTTCACCAGCTCCTTGAAGCGCGCCTTGATCTCGTCCCGGGTCGCGGTGGCGCTCAGGTTCAGCGCTTTCAGGCACTTGCGCTCGGCGTTGCGGATCGTCCTTTGCGGCGTGTAGGTCTGTGGGCCTTCGCTGGCCGTGGCATGGCCGAAGAAGCCGAAGAGATCGTCGACGGAGATGCCGTGCGTGAAGCCGCCCGGCTGCGGCTCGTGCGACCCGTTGCCGTCTCCGCTGCCCACCTTCCAGGTCGGGCGATGGCCGGTGACGGAACTCTTCAGGTAGCGCGCGACCTGATCGTCGCTCATGCCGTCGAAATAGTTGTAGGACTTGTTGTACTGGCGCACGTGATCGATGCAGAAATGAAAGAACTGGCCCTCCCGGCCGCGGCCGCGCGGCGCCGGATAGAGGGCCGGCTTGCTGCAGCCCTGCCAGTCGCATTCCGGGTGCTGGTCGCGCAGGAGCCGATCCTCGTCGGGCTTGACGCGGATGCTGTCGAAGTATTTGGAGTCCAGCTTCATTGCCTTGAAGTATGGGATGAAGGTTGAGCCAAAACAAGGTGACCGGCGGATGCGGCGCCGACGATCCGGACCGAGTCGCCGAACGCACGACTGTAAGGGACGAATATGTCAGTTGAAGATGCTATCAGAGAGAAATTAGCGGAGGCTTTCGCGCCTGCGCTTTTGCAGGTGAAGAACGAGTCGCATCTGCATTCCGGCCACGCCGCGTCGCCCGAGAGCGGCGAGAGCCATTTCCGCGTGACGATCGTCTCGGACCGCTTCGAGGGCGCCTCCCGCCTCGACCGCCACCGGCTGGTGAACGAGGCCCTGGCGACCGAGCTGGCGGGCCCGGTGCATGCGCTGGCGATCAAGGCGCTGTCGACCGCCGAGCACGACGCGGCCGAGGCCGGTTAGAGCTCTTTAGTTTTGGCGGGACTCATCCACCCCTCTCCCCCGGCCCAATCACCCCAAGGGTACCCTGTATCGGGTGGTTGGGCCGGGGGAGAGGGGTGGGTGCGATCAACGGCACATAGCCCTAGAGCCTGTCGCGATCATTCTGATTCGCGCCATTGCTCTAGGTCTTTGTTGAAGCATGTCTTTTGTCCCGAAACCGGTATCCACTTTCGGGAGACATGCTTTAGCCGGCCGCCGGCTCCGCCTCTCTCGGCACCGGCGGCTTGATCTTCAGGGCCGAGATCTTGTTGCGCTGGCGGCGCAGCACCTCGAACCGGAAGCCGTGGAAGGTGAAGGCCTGGCCGGGCTCCGGGATCGTCTGGGCCTCGTGGATGACGAGGCCGGCGATGGTGGTGGCTTCCTCGTCCGGCAGGTCCCAGTCCAGCAGGCGGTTGAGGTCCCGGATCGGCACCGAGCCGTCCACATTGACGGTGCCGTCGGGCTGCGGCCGGACGCCGGTGGCGGTGACGTCGTGCTCGTCGGTGATCTCGCCGACGATCTCCTCCAGGATATCCTCCAGCGTCACCAGCCCCATCACCTCGCCGAACTCGTCCACGACCAGCGCGAAATGCGCCTTGCGCCGCAGGAAGGCGTTGAGCTGATCCTTCACCATGGTGGTCTCGGGCACGAACCAGGGCGGCGCGCAGAGCGACAGAATGTCGAGCTTGGAGAGATCGCCATTGACCTCGCGCAGCGCCACCAGAAGCGTCTTGGCGTGCAGGATGCCGACGATGTTCTCCGGCTCGCCCTGCCATAGCGGCAGGCGGGTGTAGGGGCTCTTCAGCGCCTCGTCGACGATCTTGTCCTGGGGATCGTCGGCGTTGAGCGTGTGCATAGTCGTCCGGTGCACCATGACGTCGGCGATCTCCAGGTCCGCCAGATCCAGGACGCCGCCCAGCATGTCACGGTCGTGCTTGACCACGCCGCCTTCCTGGTGGTGCAGCTCGATGGCGCCCCTGAGCTCGTCATGGGCCGAGAGCACGGCGGTGTCCTTGTCGATGGTCGAGCCGATCAGCCGGAAGAGGGCGCGCACCACGATCTGAACGGCTGCGGTGACGGGCGCGAAGAGCGCGACGCAGAGTCGGATCACCGGCGCCACCGCCAGCGCCACCCGTTCCGGCTTGGAGATGGCGTAGGTCTTCGGCATGACCTCGCCGAAGACCAGGACCAGGGCGGTCATGACCAGGGTGGCATAGGCGACGCCGGCATCGCCGAAGAGCGACAGGAACAGGCTGGTGGCCAGCACGGAGGCCAGAATGTTGACCAGGTTATTGCCGAGCAGGATGGCGCCGATCAGCCGCTCGCGGGCGTTGATCAGGCGGTTCACCAGTCCGGCGCGGCTGCTGCCGTCCTGCTCCATGGCGTGCATCTTGGCGCGCGAAGCGGCGGTCAGCGCCGTCTCCGATCCGGAGAAGAATGCCGAAAGCACCACGAGGGCGAGTATCGCGAGGAGGGTCAGGGCCAGGCCAAGCGTCATCGGCCGCTACACTTCCGATCCAGAAAGGCCTCCAGCTTGTCCATGGGAACGTCGGGCTCGACGAAGGCGTCGCCGATGCCGCGCACCAGGATGAAGGCGGGCTTTCCGGCCTTCACCTTCTTGTCCTGGGCGATCAGGGGCAGAAGCGTCTCAGGCGTCGGCCAGTCATTGGTGGAGAAGTCCCGCACGCGCGTCGGCAGCCCGACGGCCTTCAGATGAGCCGCCACGCGGGCGCAGTCCTCGCCCGGGCAGAGATCCAGCTCCTCGGAGAACTGAAAGGCGAGCATCATGCCGATGGCCACGGCCTCGCCGTGCAGCAGGCGGCCGGTATAGCCCGCGAACGCCTCCAGCGCGTGGCCGAAGGTGTGGCCCAGATTGAGCAGGGCGCGGCGGCCGGTCTCGCGCTCGTCCTCCTCGACGATGTCGGCCTTGGCGCGGCAGCTGATCTCGACCGCATGGGCGCGGGCCGCGAGATCGCCGCTCACCACGCCCTGCCAGTTCGCCTCGAGCCAGTCGAAGAAGCCGCGGTCGCCCAGCAGCCCGTATTTCACCACCTCCGCATAGCCCGCCTTGAACTCCCGCTCGGGCAGGGTGTGCAGGCTGTCCAGGTCGGCGATCACCAGGGCCGGCTGATGAAACGCGCCGATCAGGTTCTTGCCGTGGGCCGTGTTGATGCCAGTCTTGCCGCCGACCGACGAGTCCACCTGGGCCAGCAGGGTGGTCGGGATCTGAACCAGGCGCACGCCGCGCCTCAGAACGCTCGCCGCGAAGCCGGCCAGATCGCCGATGACGCCGCCGCCGAGCGCGACGACGCTGTCCGAGCGCTCGATGCCGAGGTCCAGCAGGCGCGCGCAAAGGGGCTCGAGCTCGGCAAAGCTCTTGCTGGCCTCGCCGGCGGGCAGCGTTATCGAGCCGGCCAGCATGCCGGCCTCGGTGAGGCTCGCCTCCAGCGTGGCGAGATGCAGCGGCGCGACCGTTGCGTCGGTCACGACCGCGGCGCGGGTGCCGGGCGCCAGTGCCGAGATCAGGTCGCCCGCCTGCGGCAGCAGGCCGGTCCCGATCAGGATGTCGTACTGGCGCGCGCCAAGGCCGACGCGGACGACCCGCGTGGCAAGGTCCTCGCCCGTTGGTTGCGCAGTGCTGAGTGCCATCGTTGTCCCGGGGTGCTCAGGATCCCTCGATTTGGAGCAATGGACAGTTGTACAGCGCGGAAACGATCTCGTCGACGATCACCTCGTGCGGCACGTCACGGCTCTGAATCGCGATGTCCGCCTCGCCGTAGACCGGATAGCGCTGCTCCATCAGGTTCCGCATGACGGCCTTCGGGTCGCCGGTCTTCAGCAGCGGGCGGTGATTGCGGCGCAGAACGCGCGACAGCAGGACATCGAGATCGGCCTTGAGCCAGACTGAGATGCCGTGCTTGGCGATACAAGTGCGGGTCTGCTCGTTCATGTAGGCGCCGCCGCCAGTGGCCAGCACCTGCGTGCCCTCGTTGAGCAGCCGCTCGATGACCTTGCGCTCGCCCTCGCGGAAATGGGCCTCGCCGTGCTCGGCGAAGATATCGCTGATGCTCTTGCCGGCCGCGCACTCGATCTCGGTGTCGGCGTCCGTGAACGGCAGGTCGAGACGGTTCGCCAGGCGGCGGCCGATGGCCGTCTTGCCGGCGCCCATCAGGCCGATCAGCACGATGTTGCGCGCGTCCAGCGCCTTGCGGACCGCTGCTGCGCGCTCCTTCTTGCTCTGCCGTTTGCGGGGTGTTGCCTGAGAGTCCATGAGAGCGCCCGGAGTCTCGACGCGTTGCCTGTTGCCTAGTGAGAGGGTGGTCTTTTACCTTGCGGATATGGCGGTGCGGATCGAAATTGCAAACGATGCTTACCGCCGGGCGGTGGCGGCCGGGCCGTGACGAGGTCGGTCCGGAGATCGGAAGAGCGGGAAAAACGGCATAATGCCTAGTCTGATTCGCTTCGTCATATTCACCGGTTTCATCGTCGGAATGGGCTATGGCGGCCTCTACGTGCTGGCCACCTATTTCGAGCCCGAGCCGAAAGAGATCACGAAGTCCCTGCGCAACGTCAAGCTGCGCGCCAACTGACTTCGGCGTTCAGGACTTCGCCAGTGCCGCGACGCGTATCCCCCCAGCCGCCGATCAACCGAGCGAGGACAACAGGGTGACGCAGGCCAGCGAAGCGCAAAACGCCCAGGGCGGCGAGCTGGATCTGTTTCTGGAGATGCTGAGCGCCGAGCGCGGTGCCGCGGCCAATACGCTTGCCGCTTATCGGCGGGACCTGGAAGAGTTCCTCTTGCATCTGCGCGCGCGCCGCGCCACCTGCCGGACGGCCACTGCCGACCACATTCGCGCCTATCTCGAGGCGGCGGCGCGGCGCGGGCTGGCGGCCTCCTCCAGGGCGCGCAAGCTCTCGGCCGTCCGTCAGTTCTTCCGCTTCCTCTATGTGGAAGGCCTGCGCGGCGACGACCCCGCGGCGGTGATCGAGGGGCCGAAGCGGCCCCAGCCGCTGCCGAAGATCCTGTCGGTCGAGGAGGTGGACCGGCTGCTCGAGGTGGCGCGACAGGCAGCGCAGGACGCCTCAGGTGGGGGACGCCTGAAGGCCGCCCGGCTCTACTGCCTGCTGGAGCTGCTCTATGCCACGGGCCTGCGCGTCTCCGAGCTGGTCGGCCTGCCGCGCGGCATCGTGCAGGCCGGCGAGCCGGTCTTTACCGTCACGGGCAAGGGCGGGCGCGAGCGCATGGTGCCCCTGACCGACCGGGCGCGCCGGGCGGTGGCGGACTATGTGGCGCTGCTCGCCGAGGGGCCCTGGGCGGGCTCGCCCTGGCTGTTCCCTTCGCGCGGCAAGACGGGGCATCTGACGCGCCAGCGCTTCGGCCAGGAGCTGAAAGTCATGGCAGGCGCCGCCGGCATCGCGCCGGAGAAGGTCTCGCCGCATGTGCTCCGGCACGCCTTTGCAAGCCATCTTCTCGAGCGCGGCGCCGATCTCAGATCCGTGCAGAAACTGCTCGGGCATGCCGATATCTCGACCACGCAGATCTATACGCACGTTCTGGAAGAGCGTCTGCGCCGGCTCGTCCAGGAGCATCATCCCCTGTCGGATCGCAGAGAAACGGCGGTTTCGCGCCGTTGATCATAGGTTGCGGGCGGTTGCGGCGTAAGGAATTCGTCCACCACCGATTGCGCCCTACCTTGACACGGGGCAGTGGGATGTCCACTTAGAGGGGTTGGAGGCTGGCGGTTAGACCGAGTGGCGGAGGCCGCCTGGTTTCCGGTGTTAAGCGGGGAACGAGCATCAATCCAGGATGCGTACTTATCTCGACTTCGAAAAACCGATAGCCGAGCTGGAAAGCAAGGTGGCCGAGTTGCGCGATATGTCGCGCGGCGAGGGCTCGTTGTCGATCCTGGACGAGATCACCACGCTCGAGGCCAAGACCCAGGAAGCGCTTGAGGACACCTACGCCAATCTGAGCCCCTGGCAGAAGACGCAGGTCGCCCGGCACCCGGACCGCCCGCACTGCCAGGACTACATCGACGCCCTGATAGACGACTTCACGCCGTTGTCCGGTGACCGCTACTTCGCCGAGGACCACGCCATCGTGGGCGGCCTCGGGCGGTTCGACGGCCAGACCATTATGCTGATCGGGCACGAGAAGGGCTCGGACACGGAAACCCGGCTCAAGCACAATTTCGGCATGGCGCGGCCGGAAGGCTATCGCAAGGCGATCCGCCTGATGCAGATGGCCGAGACCTTCGGCCTGCCGGTGCTGACGCTGGTGGACACGGCGGGCGCCTATCCCGGCGTCGGCGCCGAGGAGCGCGGGCAGGCGGAGGCCATCGCGCGCTCGATCCAGTGCTGCCTCAGCCTCAGCGTGCCGATCGTCGCCGTGGTGATCGGTGAGGGCGGCTCCGGCGGCGCCGTGGCCATCGCGACCGCCAACAGCGTCCTGATGCTCGAGCATTCCATCTACACGGTGGCCTCGCCGGAAGCGGCGGCCTCGATCCTGTGGCACGACTCGAACCGCGCCATCGACGCCGCGACCAACATGAAGATCACGGCGCAGGACCTGCTCGGGTTCGGCGTCATCGACGACATCGTGCCGGAGCCGGTGGGCGGTGCCCACAGAGACGTGACGCGGACCATCTCCGATACCGGCGATACGATCCGGCGCACCCTTGCCGGCTATCGCGACATGGCCCCGGAAGAGGTCCGCTCCCACCGCCGCGAAAAGTACCTCGCGATCGGGCGGCAAAACGCCGAACAGGGTTAACGGGCGCTCCGGGCCGCGGAACGCGGGACAGGGCCGCCGAAACGGGCCGCAAGGCCGTGGGCCGCTCGCGAAATTGCCTCCATTATGTCTCTTTTTTGCCCCAATCCTCGCCCTTAAGTTGAGAATAATTCGGGAAGCTGGGCACACCGCTCCATTGCAAGAAGAGCGTCGGGCGCCGCGCTAACAGATTGTTAACCCGTTACGCTTGAATGTGAGCGTCGTGCGCAAGGGGCACTGCGGATGGGTCGTTCCACGACAATGCGGATTGGCATAGCGGCTGCCGCCGCCCTAGCGCTTGCCGGGTGCAGCCAGGATGTGCCGCCCCATCTCAAGCCCCTGCCGGCCGAGGCCAAGGCTCTGCTCGCCCAAAAGGGCATGCGCGAGGACGCGCCCATCTTCGTTCGGGTCTTCAAGGAAGAGTCCGAGCTGGAGGTCTGGAAGGCCAAGGACGACGGCCGCTACCACCACTTCAAGACCTATCCGATCTGCACGTGGTCCGGAAAGCTGGGCCCGAAGCAGAAGCAGGGCGACAAGCAGGCGCCCGAGGGCTTCTACCGGGTGGCGCGGCGGCAGATGAACCCGAACAGCGCCTTCCACCTCTCCTTCAATCTCGGCTACCCGAACAGGTTCGATCGTGCCCACAAGCGCACGGGCGCCCACCTGATGGTGCATGGCGACTGCAAATCGGCGGGCTGTTATGCCATGACCGACGCGCTGATGGAGGAGATCTACATCCTGGCGCGCGAAGCCTTCAACGGCGGCCAGGAGAAGTTCGACGTGCACGCCTATCCGTTCCGCATGACCGACGCGAACATGCGCCGTCACCGCTGGAGCAGGTGGCGCGGCTTCTGGAAGAACCTGAAGCAGGGCTACGACCACTTCGAGGCGACCCGTATTCCGCCGCGCGTCGAGGTCTGCGAGAAGCGCTATCTGGTCAACGCCGCCTTTGTCAACGAGGGTGCCAGGGTCGATCCGGCCGGCCGCTGTCCGGCCTATCAGCATCTTCCCGTCGAAGCGCTGCCGCCGGCGCCGAAGTTCCAGGAGGCCAAGTCCGGCACCAACCCGCAGGCGACCATCGGCTACGCGCCGAAGAAGCCTTCGGTCGCGGGCTTCGCTTTCCGTCTCAATTCCATTCTCAGCCGTTGAGCCCGTCGCCGGCCGGCGCATCGTGCGATCGGGGCCGTGTTGCGCGCCACCCGTGTTCCTGCGCGTGCGCGGCTGTGATAGCGTCCCCGCGGACCTGACGACTCGGGACGCCCCGGTCCGCAATCCGGCGGGGCGACAACGGCTTGAACCGGGAGCGAAGCGGTATGATCCGACTGTTTCTCGCTGTCTGCCTTGTCCTCGCCGCCATTTTCAGCTTCGAGCTTGCGCGCGACAACCGTACCGCCTGGCGTCTCGTCGACGATGCCCGCACGCTGGCGCTGCGGGTCGACCGGTACTTGCACCGTCGGACCGGCCGGCCGCTGCACGGCACGCCGGACGTCGGACGGCTGAAGGAGCGGCTGGCGGAGCGTGGCCTGGCCCTCGGCGCGCCGGTCTATATGCGCATCTTCAAGAAGGAGTCGGAGCTGGAGCTGTGGCTCAAGAAGGACGGCCGCTATGTCCGCTTCGCCAGCTATCCGATCTGCCGCTGGTCGGGCCATCTCGGACCCAAGCTGAAGGAGGGCGACCGGCAGGCGCCGGAAGGCTTCTACACCGTGTCGCGCGGTCAGCTGAACCCGAACAGTCGCTGGCACCGCTCTTTCAATCTGGGCTTCCCGAACGCCTTCGACCGCGCCCACGGGCGCACCGGATCCTTCCTCATGGTGCATGGCGGCTGCTCCTCGATCGGCTGCTATGCCATGACCGATCCGGTCATCACTGAGATCTGGAACCTGGTGACGTCGTCGCTCGGCAACGGCCAGTCGCGCTTCCACGTGCATGTCTTCCCGTTCCGCATGACGGAGCGCAACCTGCGACGCCATCAGGGCGAGTGGCAGCCGTTCTGGAAGGACCTGAAGATCGGGCACGACCTGTTCGAGAGGTCGGCGCTGCCGCCTGTCGTGAGCGTCTGCCGCGGACGCTATGTGTTCGAGCCCGGGACCGGGCGCGACGCCCGGGTCCGCGTGCGCTGCCCCAATGGGGCGCCGACCAGCTAAAGCTGTGGATAGTGCCGTTCTTCGGCCCGAATCACATGCCTCTACTTCGGCCATGCAATACTGGGGAATCGCCGTGCTGTGCTTGGCTGCGGGGCTCACGGCGGCGGGGCTGTTATATCTCGACCGCAATGGCTTCTCCGGCCGGGCGATCAGCGCCGAGCCCGATCTGACCGGGCTCGAGCGACAGCTCGAGGCGCGTGGCCTCGCGCTTGGGGCGCCTGTTTTCCTGCGCCTTTTCAAGTCGGAGTCGAAGCTCGAGCTTTGGCTCCGGAAAGGCCGGCGCTACATCCGGTTCGCCAGCTACCGGATCTGCCGCTGGTCGGGAGAGCTGGGTCCGAAGCTCCGGGAAGGCGACGGGCAGAGCCCGGAGGGCTTCTACACGGTGGCACTGCGCCAGCTCAATCCGAACAGCCGCTGGCGCCGCTCCTTCAATCTGGACTTCCCGAACCCGCTGGATCGGGCCCGGGGCCGCACCGGCTCCTTCCTGGCCATCCGCGGCGGCTGCGGATCGCGTGGCAGCTATGCCATGAGCGACCGGTCCATGGAGGAGATCTGGCATGTGGCGGCCGCGGCGCTGGCCAACGGTCAGCCGCGCTTTCATGTCCACATCTTCCCGTTCCGGATGACGGAGCGGAACCTGCGCCGCTACCCGCGCAGGTGGCGCAAATTTTGGTCCAGCCTGAAGCCGGGGTATGATCTCTTCGAGCGAACGCAGGTGCCGCCGACCGTGAGCGTGTGCCGGCGCAGCTATGTGCTTCAGCCTGGAGCGGAGGGCGACGCGCCGATCCGCGTGCGCTGTCCGAGGGGCGTTCCGACAAGCTGATACGGGCCCGAGACGTTGCGGCGGGTGGTGCGCCGCCCAAGGGGGTGCGCCGTGTCCCGCCCCGCTCTGCGAGGAGATGAGCCCATGACCGAAACCACCGACATCACACATACGACAGCGACGACGGGACGGCTGCAGATCGGCCTCCTCGTGCTGCGCATCACGACGGGGCTCTTCTTCCTCGTCTGGTCCGTCGACAAGCTCGTCAAGTCCGAGCACACCGTGGCGGTTTTCAAGAAGTTCTACATGATGGAGATCTCGACCCAGGTCGCCCTCGGCCTCGGCGTGGTGCAGACGCTGGTCGTGATCGCCTTCATGCTGGGCCTCTTCAGGACTTGGACCATCGGCCTGCTGCTGGCCATGCACACGGTCTCGGTGGCCTCGACCTGGGCGCAGTTGATCAACCCCTACGGCACCACGCTGCTGTTCTGGGCCGGCGTGCCGGTCTGGGCCGGGCTGCTGCTGCTCTGGCTGGTGCGCGACCAGGACACGCTCTGGTCCCTCGGTAAGGGCTGATCCCGGCGCTGAAACGGCTCCGTGTTTGCGGTCCATTTCCCTGACGCGTGCGGCGCTGTAGTGTCCCTCCCCGCAACAACCGAGGGAGGAGACGGGCATGCAGCTCAGCATGGACGGGCGCAAGGCGCTGATCACGGGCGGCAGTCTCGGCATCGGCCGGGCGATCGCGAAACGCTTCGCCGGAGCCGGCGCCGATGTGGCGATCGTGGCGCGCCGGCAGGAGGGGCTGGACGAGGCCAAGGCCGAGATCGAGGCGGCGGGCGGCGGCAAGGTCGTGACGGTCGCCGGCGACGTCAGCACGGGCGAAGGCTGCAGCGCCGTCTTCGCGGCGGCTGAGGTGGCGCTCGGCCGGGTCGACGTGCTGGTGAACAATGCGGGCTCGTCCAAGCGCGGTCCCTTCGAGAGCATCACGGACGCCGAATGGCAGGCCGATCTCGACCTCAAGCTGTTCGCCGCCGTGCGTCTGGCCCGCCTCGCATTGCCTGCAATGAGATCGCGACGCTCGGGCCGGATCGTCAACGTCCTGAACACGGGCGCCAAGGCGCCGCCGGCCGAAGGCGCACCGACCGCCGTGACCCGAGCCGCGGGCCTCGCCCTGACCAAGGTGCTGGCCGGCGAGGGGGCGGCCCACAACGTGCTGGTCAACGCCCTCCTGGTCGGCCGCATCGAGAGCGACCAGTGGGTGCGCCGGCATGCGGCCGAGGACAAGGACCGCACGCTCGAAGCCTTCTACGAGGAGATGGGCCGGACGATCCCCATGCGGCGCGTCGGCACGGCGGAGGAGTTCGCCAACATGGCCTGCTTCCTGGCCTCCGACGCCGGCAGCTATGTCACCGGGACTGCGATCAATGTGGACGGCGGCATGTGCCCGGTCGTCTAGAGGCCGAACCGGATGAACGGGATCGGCGACGGGTCTGGCTGCTTCATTTACGAAGACCCACAGGAGGCGACCCATAAGCACCTGACCGTCTGGTACCATCGGCCTCGGTGCTTCGGTCCTGAAACGCCCATCGTCATGCTTCTGCATGGACAGGACCGCGCGGCATCCTATTTCCGCGATTGCTGGCGCGAGCATGCCGAGCGCATCGGCTTCCTCGCGGTTGCGCCGGAGTTCGACAGTGCGTCGTTTCCCGGCAGCGAAGCCTACAACCGCGGAAATGTGATTGCCGCGAAAGGTGGCGCCGACGCCGTCAATCCACGGCGTCTGTGGACTTATGGGATCGTCGACCGGGTGTTCGAGCGCGTCCGCTCGATGACCGGCTCGCAGCGGACCGCCTTCAGCCTGTTCGGCCATTCGGCAGGCGCCCAGTTCGCGCATCGCTATCTCGCATTGACGGACGGCGCCTGCGTCGATCTCGCCATCGCGGCGAACGCGGGGTGGTACATGGTGCCCCGCCGCGATCTTCCGTTTCCGGCGGGCCTCGGTGGACTGGAGGTCGACGACGGCGCTGTCGCGCGGTTTTTTGGCCGGCCTCTCGTTCTGCTGCTTGGAGACGCGGACACCGATACGCACGCAGACGGCTTGATGCAGAGCCCCGAGGCGGTCGCCCAGGGCCCGAACCGCTTCGCGCGGGGCCAATACTACTTCGCGCTCTGCCGCCAGGAGGCCGCGTCGATGGGCACGGAGTTCGGCTGGCGGGTCGTCGTCGCGCCGGATGTCGGCCATAAAGACAACGAGGTCGCCGGGCCGGCCGCCGAACTGATCGCGGCGCATCTGGCGGGCTTGGCAAGCCCGGAGCCCGATCGTTGAGCGAGGCGGGAGCTTTGTGGGGGCGATGATCGTCTGCAAGCTTGAGCCTGCCGGCAGATGACCTATTAAGATCGACGCTCATGTCCGGATCGGCACGCATCGTGCGGATCGCTTTTCCCTCAACATTTCGGAGCTTGCGTTTGCCATGGAACACCTGACGCTCTACGGCCGGCAGGGCTGGGGCTCGGTCCTCGCCGAGACCCAGCTGGTCTGGTACGGCATGCCCTATGAGCTGCGCAGCGTCGGCGACCTGTTCGCCGACGAGGAGGCGCAGCGGGAGCTGGAGAAGATCAATCCCGCCGTCCAGGTGCCGACGCTCGTGCTGCCGGACGGCGGCGTGATGACGGAAAGCGGCGCCATCACCTTGTGGCTCGCCGAGGAGGCGGAAAGCAGCGAGCTCGTGCCCGAGCCCGGCGCGGCGGAGCGCACCCAGTTCCTTAGATGGCTCTTCTTCGTCACGAGCAATATCTACCCCGTCTACACCTATGCGGACGATCCGTCGCGCTTCGTCCCGCAGGAATCGGCGCAGCCGGCCTTCGCCGAGCGCATGGGCGACCGTGCCAAGAAGCTCTACGGCGTCCTGAACGATGAAGCTGCGGCACCCTGGTTTCTCGGCGACCGCTTCTCCGCGCTCGACATCTACATCTGCGCGATGACCCATTGGCGGCCCGGCCGGCCCTGGTTCGAGGAGAACACCCCGAACCTCGTCGCCATCGCGGCTGCGGCGAAGGCCCTGCCGAAGCTCGCCGAGGTCTGGGCCAGGAACTATCCGGACGACTAAGGCGCTCTTCCTTCCACCTTTGGCGACGCTATCCGGCCGAAGGCCTGCTTTCGGCCAGAAGGTTGCCCTCCCGATGCCGGCCCCCGCCGTCCTGCGTCGTCCCGGCGGCCGGTTTGCTCTGTCTGGCCTGCGCGCGATAATGCGTTGGAGACATGGCGAAACGCTCCCGGAAATCGCGGGCCAGATGCGCGCTGTCGACAAAGCCGCAGTCGATGGCGATCTCGAAGACCGGCAGGTCCGTGCGCTGGAGCAGGGAGGCGGCATAGTCGAGCCGCAGCTTGCGGAACAGGGCCGCGGGCGACAGTCCGAGCTCGCGCTTGAACCGGCGTTCGAGCTGGCGCACCGAGACGCCGACCCGCTCGGCGAACCAGGAGACCGGCCGGAACTCGTTCATGGACTGCTCCATGAGCAGCGCGGCGCGGCGCACCACGGGCTCCGTCACGTCCGCCAGCTCCTCGAGGAAATGCGGCTGCGGATAGTCGCCCGGGCGGCCGCCATGCAGCATCATGTGGCGCGCGGCCTGGCGCGCTCTCTCGGGGCCGCAATGACGCCTGACCAGAAACATGGCCAGGTCCGCGCTGCCCACCGAGCCGGCGCAGGTGATGCGTGGCCCCGAGTCGATGAAAAGCCGGTCGGAACAGGCGCCGATCCAGGGATAGGCCTGCTGGAAGGCGTCGAGCACGTTCCAGTGCACGCACACAAGGTGCCCGTCGAGAAGGCCGGCCTCGGCGAGGTTGAAGGTGCCGGTGCAGACGCCGATCAGACGCACACCCTTGGCATCGGCCTTGTGGAGGAACCGGGCATAGTCGGCCGGAAGCCGCGGATCGAGATAGCCGTTGCCGCCGCAAACGGCGATGTAGTCGAAACGCTCCGGCCGTCCCAGCCGTTCCTCGGGCAAGACCGTCAGGCCGCAGCTCGAGCGCACGGGCCGGCTGCCCATGATCGACCAGGCACAATGGATCTGGCGGCTGCGCCCGCCCCGGTCGGCGGCCAGGCGTATGGCGTCGACGAAGGCGGAGAAGGCGGTCAGCGTGAACCGGTCGAGGAGCAGGAAGCCGATCTTCAGAGGCACGTGGCCGTTGTCGGCGGCTGGCGGAGCTGTGTCGTACTTATCCCGTGACATGACGCAAATCTACCGATCTCGAGAGACAATCCCTGCTCTAACTATAGAGCAGAACGTGCGGCGTTGTGATCTTTGGGATGGATTGAGAGGTGGTTATGAGGTTCCTATCCAAGACGGGATTTGCCCTGTGCCTTGCCGTCGTCGGTGCGATCGGTCTGGCAGCTCAACCCGGCGCCGCCGCCGATATGAAGCTTCGCGCCAACGTCCCGGGCAACCAGGATGCGATTGCCTATCTGGGCGCGAAGCGGTTCGCCGACATCGTGAAGGAGCGGTCGGGCGGTAAGGTCGAGATCAAGGTGTTCCATTCCAGCGCGCTCGGCGACCAGATGAGCTCCATCGAGTCCATGCAGGCCGGGACCCTCGATATCGCCACGGTCGAGACGCCCATCACGACCGTGGACCCGGTTCTGGGCGCCACGGCGCTGCCCTACGTCTTCCGAGGGCGCGATCATATTGCGGCCGCCTTGAACGGCGCGGCCGGCCAGTGGATCGAGACGCGGCTCGCCGCGAAGGGGCTGCGGGTACTGGGCTTTCTGGAGGGCGGTTTTCGGCAGATCACCAACAATGTCCGCCCGATCGTGACGCCGTCCGATCTGAAGGGCGTCAAGATGCGCACCCCGTCGAGCAAGCTGCGCATCAAGGTCTTCAACAGCTATGGCGCCAACGCCTCGCCTCTGCCCTTCAAGGAGCTTTACACGGCCTTGCAGACCGGCGTCTTCGACGGGCAGGAGAACCCGGTGATCTGGGCCAAGGCCACCAAGTTCTACGAGGTGCAGAAATACCTCTCGATCACCAATCATCTCTACACCGTGACCTATCTCCTGATGAGCGAGCGGGCGTTCCAGAAGCTCTCCGTCGAGATGCAGACGGTCTTCAAGGAGGCCGGCCGCGCCGCTGCCGCCCATACCGTCGACGTCGGAACCAAGGCTGACGGCGAGATCGTCGATTTCCTGAAATCCAAGGGCATGACGGTCAACGCCGCCGACATCCCGGCCTTCGTGGCCGCGTCCAAGCCGATTTGGTCGGACTGGGCCAAGGAGGTGGGCGGCGACGCGCAGAAGCTGATCGACATGATCGCGGGCACGAAATAGGCCCGCGGCCTTTGGAGCGGTCCGTGGTCGACCGAGCGCTGGAGGCGATCTGTGCGGCCTTGCTGGCCGCGACGGTGCTGGTCGCGTTCGTGGCCGTCATATTCCGCTATGTGCTCGGCTCCGCGCTCTCATGGAGCTTCGAGGCCTCGCTGATGCTGCTCACCTATCTGACATTTATCGGCAGCTATCTCGCCATGCGCAGGAACGCGCATCTCAAGGTGGAGGTGCTGGCGGCGAAGCTGCCGCGGGTCGGTCAACTGCTGGTGTTCTCTCTCAATCAGCTCGTGATCGTGGGCGTCGCCTCGATCATGGTTATCTATGGCATTCGCCAGGTCGCCCTGTTTCACAGTCAGACGAGCCTGGTGATCGAGCTGCCGCTGAGCCTGCTCTACGCCGTCATTCCCGTGGGCGGGCTGCTGATGGGCCTGCAGGGGCTGGTGGAGCTGCGCTCCGGTCTCCGGCGCTGGCGGCACGGGGCGGCTCTGTTCGAGGCCGGCGCCGGCGCGAAGGCGGAACTCTAGCAGGGCTGTCATGGAACTGCTGCTCGTTCTCTGCTTTCTCGTGGGACTGATCGGTCTCGGCCTGCCCATCGCCTTTGCGCTGGTGGCGGTCTCCATCGGTGTTCTGGCGCTGGCCGGCGTCGACCTGCTGATCGTGGCGCAGCGCCTCTACCGCGGCGTGCAGAGCTTCCCGCTGCTGGCCGTGCCGCTCTACATCCTGGCCGGCCAGATCATGGGGCGCGGCGGCATCTCGGGGCATCTGGTCGACTTCGCGAAGACGCTGGTCGGGCAGCTTCGCGGCGGCCTTGCCGCCGTCAACGTGGTCACCAGCATGTTTTTCGCCGGCATGAGCGGCACCTCCATGTCCGACACGGCTGCCGTCGGCGGCATTCTGATCCGCCCCATGATCAAGCGCGGATACAGCCGCGCCTTCACCGGCGCCGTGACGGCCGCCTCCTCCACCATCGGCATCATCATCCCGCCGAGCGTTCCGATGGTCATTCTCGGAGCCTTCATCGGCATCTCCACCGGGGCGCTGTTCGCTGCCGGCCTGCTGGCGGGCCTTCTGCTCGGTCTCGGCCTCATCTGCGTCGCCTGGTTGATATCGCGGCGCGAGGGATATCCCGCCGAGGCGCCCTTCTCGCCGGGCCGGCTGTTCGCCGCCTTCATCCGGGCGCTGCCGGCGCTGACCATGCCTGTAATCATTCTCGGCGGCATACTGGGCGGTATCTTCACGCCGACCGAGGCTTCGGCCGTCGCCGTGGTCTACGGCATCGGCGTCAGCCTGTTCTACTATCGCTCGGTCACGATGCGGGACCTCTACCAGACTTTCGTGGAGGCCGCGGTCCTGAGCGGCGCCGTGATGCTGGTCACCGCCACCGCCCATGTCCTGGGCTACACCTTCACCTATCAATCGCTGGCCGACGCCCTGCTCGAACCCTTGGCGGCGGCGGAGATGTCGCCAACGGCGTTTCTGCTCGCCGTCAGCCTCGTGTTCATCGTGGCCGGGACGTTTCTCGACGGCATCGCCATGATGTTCATCATCGTCCCGCTCTTCTTCCCGGCCGTGCAACTGCTCGGCATCGATCCCATCCATTTCGGCATGGTGGTCGTCATCTGCTGGGGCATCGGGCAGCAGACGCCGCCGGTCGGAGCGGCCCTGTTCATCACCAGCGTCCTGGCCAAGTCCGACGTCATCGCCATCACCCGGGCCAATCTGCCCTTCATCGCGGTGATGCTGATCGTTCTCCTGCTCGTGATTCTGTTTCCGGAAACCCTCGTGCTTTCCGTGCCCCGTGCCCTCGGCCTCTAGGCCTGCCACCGCGTCTCAATGGAACACACGTGACCATGATGAAAACGACCAATGTCTACGACGTCATCTACACGCATACCGAAGGCGAGCCGCTGTGCATCGTGCATAGCGGCATCACCTATCCCTTCGGCAGCGACATTCTGGAGAAGCGCCGCTTCCTGGAGGAGAGCTACGACTGGCTGCGCCGTGCGCTGATGCGCGAGCCGCGAGGGCATCACGACATGTTCGGTGTGTTCGTCACCCCGCCCTCGAGCGCCGACACCGACGCCGGCCTGATCTGGATCGACGGGGACCGCTTCGTCGACATGTGCGGCCACGGCACGATCGGGCTGAGCATGGCCATGGTCGCCAACGGGTTGACGCAAGCGGCCGGCGAGCTGACGACCATCCGCTTCGAGACCACCGCCGGCCCGGTCCGCGCCGAGGTGCGCACCGGCGACCAAGGGGTCGAGTGGTCGTCGTTCGAGAATGTGCCGGCCTTCGTCGCCGCCCCGGACGTGGCGCTCGACCTGCCGGAGATCGGCGCGGTGAAAGCCGACGTCTCCTTCGGGGGCAACTATTTCTGCCAGATCGACCTGTCGGGCACCGATGTTCGCATCCGCCCCGAGAGCGGCAGGCAGCTCTCCGAGCTGGGCCTTGCGGCCAAGGCGCAGATCAACGAGCGGCTTCAGGTTGGGCATCCCACGCAGCCCCATATCGACACCATCAACTTCGTGACCTTCTTCCACGAGCCCGAGCGGGCGGACTCGCTCTATCGCTGCGTCCACGTCTTCAGCGACGGCAAGCTCGACCGCTCGCCCGGCGGTACGGGCACGAGCGCGATGCTGGCCAAGTTCGTGCGCAGCGGGGACGTGGCGATCGGGCAGACCATCCGGTCGGAGGGCCTGCTCGGAGGCGGCCAGTTCGAGGGCTGCGCCGTCCGGGAAACGCAGATCGCGGACCAGCAGGCCATCGTGCCGACCATCAAGGGAACCGCCAGCATGCTGGGCTACGCGAAATGGACGATCGACCCGGACGATCCCATCGGCGCGGGTTTCGTGGTGAGCTGACGCGGGCTGCGCCGGCGATCAGCGGGCGTCGAGCCAGGCCAGCACATGCTCGGCGACGCATGGGTCCATCGGCGCTTCGATGAGCTTCCGATAGGCCAGGAAGCCCGCCGGGCCGTGGTCCTTGCGCAGGATGTGGGTGAGATCCGTCTCCACATGCGCCGTGGCCAGGTCGCCAAGCGCGGCGGCGATCTGGGCCACGTCGGCCGGATCGCACTGCACGTCCTTTTCGGCGCCGAAGAGCAAGGTCGGCACGGTGACCGTGGCGTAGACCTGCCGCGGGTCGATCGCCATCAGCTCGCGCAGGGCCTTGGCTTCGAACTTGCGCAGCATGAACCGGACCATGGGCGCGTCCGTCGATTTGAAGCGCCGGATCGCCTTGTCCTGCAGCTTCGGGACGCCGCCCATGAGCTGCACGAACCGGCGAATGAACCAGCCGACAAGGCCCGGCATGTCCCGGTTGGCCTTCTCCATCTCCACGGCCTGCTGGCGTAGCAGGTCTTCGACGTTCTGCAGGAAAGGGCAGATCAGAACGAGCCCGGAGACCGCGCCGTTCTTTTGGGCGACCTGCGGCGCGATGATCGTGCCCTCGCTGTGGCCGAGCAGATAGAGCGGCCCGAACCGGCCCCAGGTCCCGTTACCGAGATGGGTCGCCCAGGCCAGCGCATCGGAAACGAGATCGAAGTGGCCCGCCCGGTAGTAGTCCCCGTCGCTCTCTCCGCAGCCGCGCTTGTCGTAGCGCACCGTGCCATAGCCGGCCTCGGCAAGGCTCTTCGCCAGGCTGTTGAACACGTCGAGGGTCTGGCCCTTCATGTTCTCGTCGCGGTCCAGGGGGCCGGTTCCGTGGATGCAAAGCACGATGCCTCGCGCCGTGCCGATGCGGGGCAAGGTGAGGCTGCCTCTCAGCGTCAGGCCATCCGTCTGGATCTCGACGTCCCGTTCCCGCATGCCGTCCGCTCCTCGACTGTCTCATGTGGTGGGGTGAGGGCAGGGGCGCAATACGTCAATCCGTTTCGGGCCGGAAGGGGGCGCCGGCGGTCGACGCCGTCTCCGACATCGGCGATAACCCCGTGCTGCCGGGGCGATGCGTGGCATGTGCAACGGGCGGAGCGCTGCCCCGCCAAGATGGAGGAACGGATGCTCGGATCGGGTCTCGGTTTGGTTCTCGCCGTTCTCATAGCGTCGGCGGGTGCGGCCAGGGCGGAGCCGCAGGGCGATGCGACGGAGAGCGTCAAACGGGGCGCGGCCGGCTACAGGGTCTGTTCGTCCTGCCACTCGCTGCAGCCCGGCGTGCACCTCTCGGGTCCCAGCCTTGCCGGCCTGTGGGGGCAAAAGGCCGGATCGCTCGAGGGCTATGGCAGGTACACGAAGGCCTTGAAGGCGGCGGACGTGGTCTGGGACGCGGACGGGCTGAACGCCTGGCTGGCGGACCCGCAGGCCCTGGTGCCGGGCACCACCATGACGCTGCGGGGCATCGCCGACGACCAGGCGCGAGCCGACCTGATCGCCTTCCTGCGCATGGCCATGGCCGAGGGCGGCGTGGAGACGGTCGTGAAGGCCGGCCTGATCGCCGAGCGCACGGCGGCGGGTCAGATCCCGCCCAACCTCTCCACGCTC
This sequence comes from Hyphomicrobiales bacterium, assembly GCA_022361215.1. Classification (GTDB taxonomy): domain Bacteria; phylum Pseudomonadota; class Alphaproteobacteria; order Rhizobiales; family Methyloligellaceae; genus JAKSBI01. Next base: position 33,738 of record JAKSBI010000190.1, read on the forward strand.
GGCGCCGACTTCCGCATCAGTGCCATCCGGCATTGCCGCGACGCCTATTACATCGCCATGGAGAGCGGCACGGAGCTGCCCATTTGGGAGACCAATGTGCGCATCAAGGTCGATACCAGCAGGCGCGGGCCCAAGAAGGGCGCGCCGGTCCTGATGCGCTCGGGCATGGCCGGCGACCGGGTGTCGGTGGTGTTCTCCAGCCTGTCCGAGCTGAAGGAGACCCTCGTGGAAAGCTGCGGGCCGCGGTCCGGGGCCGAGACGCGGTAGCACCGCGCCCGTGTGGTGCGACGCCTGCCGCGCTGTGGATCGCAGGGCTCTCCCGGCTTTCCAGGAAAGGGCCGAGATGCTAGGTGGGGGCCGAGGGTTGGGGATAGATTCGATTCGGCTTTCACTCGTCCGTGGAGAGAACGGATGCGCTATGTCCTTGCCTGTCTACTCACTCTTGCTTTCGGCGTGTTGACGAATGCGAGCAGCGCAAGTGCCGCGTCGCTCGAAGGGTCCTGGCGTGGCGGCGGCAAAGTCAAGCTGGCGGATGGCCAGGTGGAGCCGGTCCGCTGCCGGCTGCGCTACGAGAAGGGGGACGGCAGAACCTTCGTCCTCTATGCGAACTGCGCCCATGCCAACGGTACGTTCCAGCAGTCCGGCCGCATCGTGAAGCTCGGGGCGAACCGCTATTCGGGCCGCATGCGCTCGGATCAGTACAGCGTGTCCGGGCAGGTCAGCATCAGGGTGAACGGCAAGCGCCAGACCCTGACGGCGAAGAGCCCCAGGGGCACGGCGACGGTCGTACTGACGAAGCAGTAGTTTAAGACCAGATCGCGAGCGCTTGGTTGCACGACAAGGCCGTCGAGGGGGCTTCTCTCGACGGCTTGATTTCACTTTGGAGCGCGCCTGAGCTCCTGCGTATCAGAACGGCCAGACCACCAGCAGCATCGGCACCGAGACGGCGATCACCAGGATCTCCAGCGGCAGCCCCATGCGCCAGTAGTCGCCGAACTGGTAGCCGCCCGGACCCATGATCAGCGTGTTGTTCTTGTGGCCGATAGGCGTCAGGAAGGCGCAGGAGGCGGCGATGGCCACGGCCATGAGAAAGGGATCCGGGTTGACGTCGAGCCGGTTGGCGACGTCGACGGCGACGGGCGCGGCGATCACGGCGGTCGCCGTGTTGTTGAGCACGTCCGAGAGCGTCATGGTGACGGCCATCAGCAGGGTCAGCACGATGGCGGGCGAGGCGCCGCTCGCCAGGGCGACGAGGCCTTCGGCGATCAGCCCTGTGCCGCCGCTCTTCTCCAGCGCCGCGCCGATGGGAATGAGCGAGCCGAGTAGCACGATGACGGGCCATTCGATGGTGTCGTAGATCTGCTTCAGCGGCACGATATTGAGCAGCGCCATGATCACGCAGGCCGCGGCCAATGCCACCGGCAGGTAGAGCAGGCCGAAGCTGGCCAGCAGGATCGCGGCGGCGAAGACCGAGACGGCCAGCCACGCCTTCTGGCGTTGCAGGACCTGCAAGCCACGCTCGGCCAGCGGCAGGCAGCCGAGCCGGTCGATGGCATCCGCCAGGCCGTCGGCCCGGCCGAACAGCAGCAGAACGTCGCCGGCTTCGATGGTGAGCTTGCGCACGCGCTCGCGGAACGGCTTGCCCCGGCGCGAGACGCCCAGAAGCGTGATGCCGTAGCGATAGAGCAGGCGCATATCCAGCGCCGAGCGGCCCTCGATGCGGGCGCCCTCGGGCACCACCACTTCGACCAGGCCGGTCTCGGCGGCGACCAGGCCGCCATGCTTCTCGGCGCCGACATATTCGAGACCCAGATTGCCGACCAGCTCCTCGATGGCCGTCGGCGTGGCCTCGACCACCAGCACGTCGCCCTTGCGGATGGTCTCGGCGCGGGCCCGGCCCGGCAGGCGCTTGCCGCGGCGCACCAGCCCAAGTATGGCGGCGTCGGCCTCCTCGGCCGCTTCGTCGAGCTCGCGCACGCGCTTGCCGATCACGCCCGAGCCCTCGCGCACCTGCACCTCGGCGATATAGTCACCCAGCTCGAAGAGCTCCTGGGCCGAGCGGTGCTCGGCACGGTCGCGCGGGATCAGGCGCCAGCCGATCAGCGCCACGAACAGCACGCCGGCCGCAGCCGCCACCAGGCCCACCGGCGCGAAATCGAACATCTTGAAGGATTCGCCCAGCGTCTGCTCGCGGTAGCTGGCGATGATGATGTTGGGCGGCGTCCCGATCAGGGTCACCAGGCCGCCCAGAATGGTCGCGAAGGAGAGCGGCATCAGCGTCAGTGCCGGGCTGCGCTTGGCCTTGGCCGCCGCCTGCATGTCGACGGGCATGAGCAGCGCCAGCGCGCCCACATTGTTCATCACCGCCGAAAGCGCGGCGCCGACCCCCGACATCAGGGCGATATGGGCGGAGACGGAGCGCGATGCGCTGATCACATAGCGCGCGATCAGCTCGATGGCGCCCGAATTGATCAGGCCTCGGCTGACCACCAGCACCAGCGCGATGATGATCACGGCCGGGTGGCCGAAGCCGGCAAAGGCCTCCTGTTTCGGAACCACGCCGAGCATCACGGCCACGATCAGCGCCCCGAAGGCCACCAGGTCGTAGCGCACGCGTCCCCAGATCAGCATGGCGAACACCGTCGCCAGAAGGCTGAAGAGGATGATCTGATCGGTTGTCATGGATCGCTCGCCGGCCTGCCCCTTATTGGGGACGGCATAGCCGCATTTCGGGCGGCGATCCAGCCCGGCCGTGCGCGTGGCTCAGTCGAGCTGTCCGTGGCAGTGCTTGTATTTCTTGCCGGAGCCGCACGGGCAGGGCGCGTTGCGTGGCACCTTGCCCCAGGTCGACGGATCGTTGGGGTCGAGCGCGACGCCCTTGGCCTTGTGGCGCATGGGCTGGAGCTTGGGCTCCACGTCGACGTCGGTACCGTTGCCGCCGAAGGCCGGGCGCTCCGCGCCCATGGGCTCCATGACCAGGCCGCCGCCGTCCCCGGCGAACTCGTCCTCGCCGGTGAGCGGCGAGACGTGGTGCGCCTCCATCTCGGGCAGCTCCGCCATCTCGAGCATGGGCGCGTCCTCGTCTTCAGCCAGCTCGACATGCATGAGCTGGCCCGTCACCGCCTCGCGCAGGCGGACGAGCAGCTGCTCGAACAGGGTGAAGCTCTCGGTCTTGTACTCGTTCAGGGGATCGCGCTGGCCGTAGCCCCGCAGGCCCACCACCTGGCGCAGGTGCTCGAGCGTGACCAGATGCTCGCGCCAGAGCGTGTCGAGGGTCTGCAGCAGGATCGCCTTCTCGATCTGGCGCATGATATCCGGGCCGAACTCGGCGGCCCGCTTCGCCGACGCCTCGTCGGTCTTCTGAAGCAGCCGTTCGCGGATCTCCTCGTCCGCGATGCCTTCCTCCGCCGCCCATTCGTCGATCGGCAGGTCGAGGTTGAAGATGTGCTGGACCGCCTCCTTCAACTCGGCCGTCTCCCACTGCTCGGCATAGGCCTTCTCGGGGATGTGCCGCGTCACCAGCTCGTCGATCACCTGATGGCGCATGTCCACCACGGTCTCGTTGACGTCGGCGTCGGTCATCAGGTCGAGCCGCTGCTCGAAGACCACCTTGCGCTGGTCGTTCATGACGTCGTCGAATTTGAGGATGTGCTTGCGCGCATCGAAGTTGCGCGCCTCGACCTTGCCCTGGGCCTTCTCAAGCGCCTTGTTGATCCAGGGATGCACGATGGCCTCGCCTTCCTGCAGGCCGAGCTTCTGCAGCATGCCGTCCATGCGGTCGGAGCCGAAGATGCGCATCAGGTCGTCGTCGAGGGAGAGGAAGAACTTCGAGTGCCCTGGATCGCCCTGGCGTCCCGAGCGGCCGCGCAGCTGGTTGTCGATGCGCCGGCTCTCGTGGCGCTCCGTGCCGATGACGTAGAGGCCGCCGGCCTGGAGGGCCGTTTGCTTCTTGGTCTCGATTTCGGCGAGGACCTTGTCCCTCTGCGCCGTAATCTCGGCCTCCGTCGGCGTGCCGCCCTTCTGCTCCTTGGCCGCGATCCAGTTCTGGAGCTGCATGTCGGGGTTGCCGCCAAGCTGGATGTCGGTGCCGCGGCCGGCCATGTTGGTGGCGATGGTGACGGCGCCCGGCACCCCCGCCTGGGCGATGATGTACGCTTCCTGCTCGTGATAGCGCGCGTTCAGCACCTGATAGTTCTTGACGCCGTCCTTCTTCAGAAGGTCGGCCAGGCGCTCGGATTTCTCGATGGAGGTGGTGCCCACCAGAACCGGCTGGCCCTTGGCCTGGCACTCCTCGATCAGCTCGATGATGGCGCGGTATTTCTCGTCCGCCGTGCGATAGACCTCGTCGTCGTCGTCGATGCGGACCATGTCCATGTTGGTCGGGATCTCGAGCACGTCGAGACCGTAGATGTCCATGAACTCGTCCGCCTCGGTGGCGGCAGTGCCCGTCATGCCGGCCAGTTTCTCGTAGAGCCGGAAATAATTCTGGAAGGTGATCGAGGCGAGAGTCTGGTTCTCGGGCTGGATCGTGACGTGCTCCTTGGCCTCGAGCGCCTGATGCAGGCCCTCGGAATAGCGCCGACCCTGCATCATGCGGCCGGTGAACTCGTCGATGATCACGACCTCGTCGTTCTTGACGATGTAGTCGCGGTCGCGTTGGAACAGCTTGTGCGCCCGGAGCGCCTGGTTGACGTGGTGCACGACGGTGACGTTCTCCACGTCGTAGAGCGAGTCGCCCTTGAGTAGGCCGGCCTCCTGCAACAGTTGCTCCACATGCTCGTTGCCCTGCTCCGACAGGGTGGCCGTCTTCATCTTCTCGTCGATCTCGTAGTCGTCCTCGACGAGCTTGGGGATGAGGGTGTCGACGCTGTTGTAGAGGTCGGACTTGTCGTCGATCGGCCCGGAGATGATCAGCGGCGTGCGGGCCTCGTCGATCAGGATCGAGTCCACCTCGTCCACGATGGCGAAGGCGTGACCGCGCTGCACCATCTCCTCCGCCGCATACTTCATATTGTCGCGGAGATAATCGAAGCCGAACTCGTTGTTGGTGCCGTAGGTGACGTCGCAGGCGTATTCCGCCTTGCGCTGCGCGTCGTCGAGTTCGTGCACGATGCAGCCGACCTTGAGGCCGAGAAACCTGTAGATGGCCCCCATCCACTCGGCATCGCGCTTGGCGAGATAGTCGTTCACCGTGACCACATGCACGCCGCGGTCCGCCAGCGCGTTCAGGTAGACCGGCAAGGTCGCCACCAGCGTCTTGCCCTCGCCCGTCTTCATCTCGGCGATGTTGCCCTGGTTCAGCACCATGCCGCCGATCAGCTGTACGTCGAAATGGCGCTGTCCGAGGGTGCGCTTGGCGGCCTCCCGCACGGTGGCGAAGGCGGGCACGATCAGGTCGTCGAGGTCAGTGCCGTCGGCGACCTGTTTCTTGAACATGTCCGTGCGCGCCCGAAGCTCGTCGTCGCTCAGCTTCTCCAGCTCGCTTTCGAGCGCATTGATCGCGGCGACATTGGTGTCAAAGCTCTTGAGCTTGCGTTCGTTGGACGAGCCGAACAGCTTGCTCGCGATATTGCCCAGGGAAACCATCTGGCGGGCCTCTCCGTATGATCGTGTGGGCCGGCTGGCCGCAGCGCTTCGTTCCGGTTTCGACGCCAAACCTGACCGGCGAGAACAGTCGCGCGATCCTTGTCGGGAAGGGGTTATAACACGCTCGGCGCCGGAGCCGGACGGTTCGCTTGACAGATAAGTTGGGGGCCTGGCCTTGTCAACGCGACTGCTGGCCCCCTGGCTGCCTGCAAATTGCCGTGAACATGAGCAAACATTAATTGGCAAGTGCGAGCGGCAGACGGTATGTAGGAGCGAACTTCAACGGACGCTCGTGAGCCCCGCGCGACCGGCCAATCGGCCCCGCCCAGCTTGCGGGGACCAACGCGAGGACAAATCAGTGAAAATCCGGATGCAGCTGATGGCCGCCGCGGCCGCGCTCATGTGCCTGTCGTCGGTTGCCGCGGCCGCCGACAGCGAGGTGATCGCCACCGTCAACGGCATCAAGATCACGCAAGGCGATCTGGCCAGCGCGCGCGCCGAGGTCGGCGCCGAGATCGCGAGTATCCCCGTCGAGGCCCGCACCCGCGTCCTGGTCGAGTATCTGGTAGAGAACCAGCTGATGGCCGAGGCGGCGGAGAAGGACAAGCTGGCGACCGGCCCGGTCTTTGAGGACCGCATCAAGTATTACCGCCGCCGGGCGCTCCGCGATCTCTATTTCGACAAGCACGTCCGTGGCACGGTGACCGAGGCCGATGCCAAGAAGCTCTATGACACGCAGGTCGCGAGCATCAAGCCCGAGGTCGAGCTCCGGGCGCGGCACATCCTGGTGAAGACCGAGGCCGAGGCGCGCGACGTGGTCGAGAAGGTGCATCGCGGCGAGGATTTTGCCGAGCTGGCCAAGACGACGTCGACAGGGCCGAGCAAGACGCAGGGCGGCGATCTGGGCTATTTCACCAAGGGGCAGATGGTGAAGGAGTTCGAGGAGGCGGCCTTTGCGCTGAAGCCGGGCGACGTCTCCGAGCCGGTGAAGACCCAGTTCGGCTGGCACGTCATCAAGATTGAGGACAAGCGCGAGAAGGGTGCGCCGCCGTTCGATTCGGTCAAGGATCGCATCATGGCCGCCCTGGTTCAGCAGAAGACGCAAGAGACGATCAAGAATTTGCGCGACAAGGCCAAGGTCGAGTACGTCGACCCGGACGTCAAGAAGGCCATGGAAGCGCCTTTGCCGCGCGGCAGCTTCAGCCAGTAGGCCGGCTGCCATGTCTATCGTCTGAGGCCGGCCGTGGCCGTCTCCCCGTTCGCGCCGAAAGCGCTGCCCGTCCTGCCGCCGCTCGACGGCGTTCGCCTGGCGGCATGCGAAGCCGGCATCCGCTATCGCGACCGCAAGGACCTGCTGCTGGTGCTGCTGCCTGCCGGCACCACGGTCGGCGGCGTTCTGACGCAGTCGAAGACGGCTTCGGCGCCGGTGGAATGGTGCCGGGCGCGGCTGGCCGATGGTGGCGCGCGGGCGCTTGTGGTCAACTCCGGCAATGCCAATGCGTTTACCGGCATGCGCGGCCGGGCAGCGGTCGAAGCGACCGTGGCGTCGGCCGCCGCCGCTGCCGGCTGTAGGCCGGAAGAGGTGTTCGTAGCCTCTACCGGCGTCATCGGCGAGCCGCTGGAGCCGGACCGCTTCAAGCACCTGCTCGGCGGTCTTGCTGCGGACGCGCAGGCGACGGCCTGGGAGGACGCCGCGCATGCGATCATGACCACGGACACCTACCCCAAGCTCGCGACGCGCACGGCGGAGCTCGGCGGCGTGCCGGTCACGATCAGCGGTATTGCCAAGGGCGCCGGCATGATCGCGCCGGACATGGCCACGATGCTCGCCTTCGTTTTCACCGACGCACCGCTCGCCGCGCCCGTGGTGCAAGGGCTCTGCGCTACGGCGGCTGCAAACACCTTCAATGCCATCACCGTGGACAGCGACACCTCGACCAGCGATACGGCGCTGCTGTTCGCGACGGGCACGGCCGCGGCCGGCGGCGCCCCGTCCATCTCGGACGCGACCGATGGCCGTCTGGACGCGTTCGCCGAGGCGCTCGAGGAGCTGATGCGTGATCTGGCGCACCAGGTCGTCAAGGACGGCGAAGGGGTGCGGAAATTCGTCGGCATCACGGTCACGGGCGCCGAGTCGGATGCTGCGGCACGCCGGATCGCGTTCTCGATCGCCAACTCGCCGCTGGTGAAAACGGCGTTTGCAGGGGAGGACCCCAACTGGGGCCGGATCGTCATGGCCGTGGGCAAGGCCGGAGAGGCCGCGGATCGCGACCGGCTCGCGATCTGGTTTGGCGAGATGCGCGTCGCGGTCGACGGCGAGCGAGACTCCGATTACCGGGAGGAAACCGTGGCGGCCTATATGACGGGGGCGGAGCTTGAGGTGCGTGTCGACGTGGGCGTCGGCGAAGGCCGCTCCAAGGTCTGGACATGCGACCTGACCGCCGATTACGTGTCCATTAACGCTGATTATCGAAGCTGAGCGCCGGCGCGGCGTGACGTCCCTGCAATCCTTATCGCAGCTATCGGATCTTTAACCTTTCGGTGACACAATGGCCCTGTCGAATGAGGCGTGACATCGTACTGGTCGTAGCCTGCGCGCTGGTTGACGCAGACAGCCGCGTGTTGCTCGCACGACGTCCCGAAGGCCGCTCGATGGCCGGATTGTGGGAGTTCCCCGGGGGCAAGGTGGAGCCGGGCGAGTTGCCGGAACAGGCGCTCATTCGCGAACTCGCCGAGGAACTCGGCATCGACGTTACGGCAAGCTGTCTCGCGCCGCTGACATTCGCGAGTCACACTTACGAGGCGTTCCATCTGCTGATGCCTCTTTACGTGTGCCGCACCTGGGCGGGAGAGCTGACGGCTAGAGAAGGCCAGGAGTTGACCTGGGTGCGGCCCGTTCGCATGAACGATTATCCGATGCCGCCGGCGGACGAACCGCTCAAGGCGATGCTCAGGGATCTCCTCTAAGGCTGCCGCGCGTCAGGTGGAGCAGGAGAGGTGGCATGTTGAATCGCTGGGCTACATTCTATGTCGATGAGAGTGGGGCAACGGCCATCGAGTATGGCTTGTTGGTCGCTGGTATCGGCCTTGCCGTGGCCGCCGCCGGCCAGCAGGTAGGCGTCGATTTCGCCGCGATTTTCACAAAAATCTCGGACGCGCTCAAATAGGCCCTCGTCTTCGATCTTTACCGCTACGCCTTGTCCGGTGCCGCTTTCTCGCCGGCCGACTGCTCGCGGGTGCCGAGAGCGTCCGCCAGACGGGTGCGTGCCGAGCCGGGCCGCAGCGGCTTCGGCTGGCTCTCGTCGGGCGCCCAGCCCGTCAGATAGACGATCTCGAACGTCGCCAGGACACGGCCCGAGGGGGCGGTAAACCGCTCGCCATAGATCTCCAGCATGCGCTGCAGCGTGGCGCGGCGCAGGGGCCTGCGTGTGCGTGCGTGCAGTACGTTGCCGGCGCCCATGGCGCGCAACTCGTGCATCAGCGTCAGCGGATCCGCATAGGTCGCGGACACGAGATCGGCATCGGCGACGGGCAGCGCGAAGCCGGCTCGTTGCAGCAGGGCGCCATAGTCGCGCACGTCCGCGAACGGTGCCACCCGGGGGCTTGCGCCCTGCAGCGTCTCGCTCTCGGCCTGCATGAAGCTCTCGCGCAGCTCCGTCAGCGTGCGTGGCCCAAGCGCGGCGGCCAGAAACAAACCGTCGGGCTTCAGGGCGCGCCGGATCTGAACGAGGCTTCCCGGCAGGTCGTTGATCTGATGGAGCGAGAGGCCGGCGACGCAAAGGTCGATCGACGCGTCCTTGAAGGGCAGCCACTCCTCGTCGCAGAGCACGCGCGCGCCGCGGCTGCGGTCGAGCATCGGCCCGCAGGCGTCGGCCCCGATCACCAGATCGATGGTGTCGCGGCGTCTGAGTCGCTCGGTGAGGAGGCCGTGATGCGCCCCGAGGTCGAGTGCCACCGGAAAGGCGCGCAGCATGGCGTCCAGGCGCGACTCGATCTCGTCGGCGACGCGGCGCAGGAGGAAATCGTGATCCGCGATGCAGCCTGACGCGCGCGCCCGGCGGCGGGTCAGGAGGGCCCGGTCGAAAAGCGCGTTGTCCGATGTCATCCGGCTCCTTTCGGCGAGAGACCAGGATCGGGTCTGCGCTCAGCATAGGCGGCTTGCGCCACGTGACAATGTGCTCCACGTGACAATGGCGGCTCGCCTTCGCCCCAAAGCGGGCTTAGGCTCGGCCTATGAGCTGGTCTGCCGCGTCCGTGTCCGACATCGCCCGAGTCTCCCTGGCACGGATCTCGGACGTATTGCTGCCGCCGCTCTGCCTGTCCTGCCGTGCGGCGGTGGAGGGGCACGGCGGTCTTTGCCCGACATGCTGGTCGCGCATCGACTTCATCCAGGCGCCCCTGTGCGATCGCTTGGGCATCCCCTTGCCCTACGCCGCCGGGGACCGGATGGTCTCGGCCGGCGCGCTGGCCGACCCACCAGTCTACGACCGCGCGCGCGCGGCGGCCCGATACGATGGAGAGATGCGCAAGCTGGTGCATGGGCTCAAATACCGCGACAGCCACGAGGGGGCTGCGCTCTTCGCTCGCTGGATGGCGCAAGCGGCGGGCGAGCTTCTGGCCGATGCCGACCTGCTCGTTCCGGTTCCGCTCGCCCGGCTGCGGCTCTGGCGCCGCCGGTTCAACCAGTCCGCGTTGCTGGCAGACCGCATAGCGCGGCAGAGCGGCGTTCGCGTGGATGCCTTCCTGCTCCAGCGGGTCCGTCGCACCGCCAGTCAAGTCGGGCTCAGCGCAGAGCAGCGCCGCCGCAATGTGGCGGGGGCCTTCGCCGTGCCCGAGGCCCGCCGGCCGGAGCTTGCGGGACGTAACGTCGTGCTCGTCGACGACGTCATTACCACAGGCGCAACGGCGAATGCCTGCGCCCGCACGCTCAAGCGGGCCGGCGCCGCCCGGGTCGATGTTGCGGCGCTGGCGCGGGTCGTCAATCCGCTGGCCCCCAATATCTGACATGTGATCGGGCTTGACTTGGCAATTCGTATTGTTTTTCAGGCAGACTAAACGGGCCGCCGTGCGGCTGAACATGGAGTGAACGCGAACCGCATATGGCTGAAGTTACGATTTATACGAAGTTCCTGTGCCCCTATTGTCATGCGGCCAAACGGCTCCTGGCCGAAAAGGGCGTAGACGTGAACGAGATCGACATTACATTCAGTCCGACGCGCCGCGACGAGATGCTGGAGCGCGCGGCCGGCGGACGCACCGTGCCGCAGATCTTCGTCGGCGATGTCCATGTGGGCGGGTGCGACGAGCTCTATGCCCTCGACGAGCAAGGCAAGCTCGATGCCCTCCTGACGACCTGAGATCCTGTGTCGCCCCCAAGGCGAGGAGACCATGAGCCAAAGCGCTGAGACATTTCGTGCCGCCGTCATTCAGTTGCGGTCGGGCCGCGACGTCGAGGCCAATCTGGATGCCGTCGAGACGCTGCTGCGCCGTGCAGCGGCGGAGGGCGCTGCGCTCGCTCTCACGCCGGAGACGACGACGTTGCTGGAGCTGAGCACCAAGCGGCTGTTCGCCAGTATCGAGCCCGAGGACGGCAATGCCGCGCTCGGCCGTCTGACCGGTCTCGCAGGCGAGCTCGGGATCTGGCTCAATGTCGGCTCCATGGCCGTGCAGGTCTCGGACGACAAGGTCGCCAACCGCTCCTATCTGATCGCGCCGGACGGCACCGTCGCCGCACGCTACGACAAGATCCACATGTTCGACGTCGATCTTCCGGGGGGCGAGTCCTATCGGGAGTCGAAGAACTACGCGGCGGGCGGCGGCGCCGTCGTCGCGGATCTGCCCTGGGGCCGCATCGGCCTCACGATCTGCTACGATCTGCGCTTTCCGGCGCTCTATCGGGCGCTCGCCAAGGCCGGTGCCGATTTCATCACCGTGCCGTCCGCTTTCACGGTGCAGACGGGCCTCGCCCATTGGCGCACCTTGTTGCGCGCTCGGGCCATCGAGACCGGCGCCTACGTCTTTGCCGCCGCCCAGGGCGGCGCCCATGAGGCCGGCCGGGAGACCTACGGCCATTCGCTCATCGTCTCGCCCTGGGGCGAGGTCGTGGCCGAGGCCGGCGTCGACCCCTGCATCCTGCTCGCAGATATCGATCCGGCTAAGGTGGCCGAGGCGCGTCGGAAGATGCCGTCCCTGCAGCACGATCGCGCGTTTTCCGTTGCCGGCCCCGAGCCGGCCGCCGAGATAAGAGAGGCCTCATGATCCGCTACAGCCTGGTCTGTGCCGGCGGTCATGAGTTCGATGGCTGGTTCAGCAGCAGCGATGCCTTCGAGGCGCAGTCCCGCGATGGCGACGTGATCTGCCCCCATTGCGGTTCCGCGGAGGTGAGCAAGGCACTGATGGCACCGAACGTGGCGACGTCCAAGGCGGCCGCGGATGCGGACCCGGCGTCGCCGGAGATGCGCGAGGTCGCGCGCAAGGTGCGGGAGCATGTGGAGCAGACCGCCGACTATGTCGGCGACCGTTTCGCGGAGGAGGCACGGAAGATCCACTACGAGGAGGTGGAGCCGCGCGGCATCTATGGCGAGGCGACGCCGAGCGAGGCGGTGGAGCTGAAGGAGGAAGGCGTGGCGTTTCACCCGCTTCCCCCGAGCCCCAAGGACCAGAACTAGGGCCTTTCGGCCGCCATCAGGTAGTTCACATCCGTATCGGCGGCGAGCCGCCAGTCCCCGAGAAGCGGGTTGTAGACCATGCCGGCGCTGTCCAGAACGCCGAGCCCGGCCGCCTGCAGCCCGGCCGTGAGCTCCCCCGGGGTGACGAAACGGTCCCATTGATGGGTGCCGACCGGCAGCCAGCGCAGGATGTACTCGGCCCCCACGATCGCCAGGGCATAGGATTTGAGCGTGCGGTTGATGGTGGAGAGCAGCAACAGGCCGCCCGGGCGCACGAGCTTGGCGCAGAGCGCCAGAAAGGCGGGCACATCCGGCACATGCTCCACCACCTCCATGGTGAGCACCGCGTCGAAGGTGGCGCCGTCAGCGGCGACGTCCTCGGCCCGGCTGGCGAGATAGGCGATGTCGAGCGCTTCGCGGCTTGCGTGCTGGCGCGCCGCCGCGATGCTCTCCTCGGCCGGATCGATGCCGGTGACCTGGGCGCCCAGCCGGGCCAGCGGCTCGCAAAGCAGGCCGCCGCCGCAACCGATGTCCAGAACCGTCAATCCCTCCAGGCTCGCCGCCGCGCGCGGGTCGCGCCCGAAATGGCGGCAGAGGTGATCCCGGATATAGGCGAGGCGCACCGGATTGAGCTCATGCAGGGGCTTGAACTTTCCGTTCGGGTCCCACCAGTCCGCCGCCAGGGCGGCGAAGCGCTCGACCTCCTTGGGGTCGAGGGTCTGCCCGGATGCCGTTTCGCCGTCGATGGTCATGTGCTGAATTGGCTCTGTCGGCGCCTCGCTTGTCAAGACCGGAGCGCCGATCCTGGCGAAGGCCGCCGGGTGGCGCCGCATCGGCGGTCCGCCCGATAGTGGTCGACAGCTTCCGGGCTTGTCGCTATGACTGCCGGGCGACTCAAGCGACAAACCTGCGTTCTCCGACAACTCCAGACCAGCCACGGCGTAAGAGACTTCCGCGCGCGACACTCTCATGGCCCTTCTCGTGATGAAATTCGGTGGCACGTCGGTTGCCGATCTCGAAAGGATCCGCAATGTGGCCGGCCATGTGAAGCGCGAGACCGACGCGGGCAACGCCTGCGCCGTGGTGGTCTCGGCCATGGCGGGCCACACCAATCAGCTGATCGAATGGACGCGGGAAGCCGCCACGCTGCATGACGCGCGCGAGTACGACGCCGTGGTCTCCGCGGGCGAGCAGATCACGTCCGGCCTCCTGGCGATCATCCTGCAGTCCATGGGCGTGCAGGCACGGTCGTGGCAGGGCTGGCAGATACCCGTCCACACCAATGAAGCGCATGGCGCGGCGCGGATCGTCGAGATTGTGCCCGAGGAGCTGAAGCGGCGGCTCGGCCGCGGCGAGGTCGCGGTGATCGCGGGCTTTCAGGGCATCGGCCCCGACAACCGCATCACCACGCTCGGCCGCGGCGGCTCCGACACCAGCGCCGTGGCCGTGGCCGCCGCGCTTGGCGCCGACCGCTGCGACATCTATACCGATGTGGACGGCATCTATACCGCCGACCCGCGCGTCGTGCCGCGGGCCCAGCGCCTTGACAAAATCTCTTACGAAGAGATGTTGGAGATGGCATCCCTGGGCGCCAAGGTCCTGCAGACCCGCTCCGTCGAGCTTGCCATGGTGCATCGCGTCAGGCTGCAGGTCCGCTCGAGCTTCGATCCTCCAGATGCCGGCCTGCCGGCGGGCGCGGACGTTGCCGCGAGCTCGGGGACCCTCGTTTGCGATGAGGACGAGATTTTGGAACAGCAGATCGTCAGCGGAATTGCCTATGCCAAGGACGAGGCAAAGGTCACGCTGCTCAATGTCCAGGACAAGCCCGGCGTCGCCGCGAGCGTGTTCGGCCCTCTGTCTGAGGCCAACATCAACGTGGACATGATCGTGCAGAGCGTGTCGGAGGACGGAAAGTACACCGACATGACCTTCACGGTTCAGGACACCGATCTCGACAATGCGCTGGCCGTCCTCGAACAGGCGAAGGACAGGATCGGCTACGGGGAAGTGCGCGGATCGACGGACATCGTGAAGGTCTCGGTCATCGGTATCGGCATGCGCAGTCATGCCGGTGTTGCAGCGCAAATGTTCCATGCGCTTTCGGAGAAGGGCATCAATATCGAGGCGATCTCGACGTCCGAGATCAAGATCAGCGTCCTGATCGATGCCGCCTATGCGGAGCTCGCCGTCCGCACGCTCCATTCGCTTTATGAACTGGACGGACATTAGCGCGTTGCCGCGGAGGCCCTGTCAGGTCAGGGCGCGTCTGTCCACTTGAGGCCACCGGCGCGGGACCGCCGGCGGCGAGGAACCTTATCTTATGGCTGTATCGCTCGGCGCTCCCCGGGTACTGCTCCGACGCCTTCGGGAGATCATGGCGAAGCCCGAGAGCGCGCAGGCGCGGCTCGACAGGATCGTGGTGCAGATCGCGGCCAACATGGTCGCGGAGGTGTGCTCGGTCTATGTGAGCCGGCGCGACGGGTCGCTGGAGCTGTTCGCCACCGAGGGGCTTAACCCGGAAGCGGTGCACAAGACGCACCTGAAGCGCGGCGAGGGCCTCGTCGGCCTGATCGTGGAGCAGGCCGAGCCGCTCAATCTGCCCGAGGCCCAGGACCACCCCGCCTTCTCCTATCGGCCGGAGACCGGCGAGGAGATCTATCACTCGTTCCTCGGCGTGCCGATCCTGCGCGGCGGACATGCGCTCGGCGTGCTGACGGTTCAGAACCAGGCCCAGCGTCACTATTCCGAGGAGGAGGTCGAGGCGCTGCAGACCACGGCGATGGTGCTGGCCGAGCTGATCGCATCCGGCGAGCTGACCGTGGCGGGAGATCTGGGCGGACGGGCGTCGCGCGACGGCACGCGTCGCATTGCCTGCGAAAGCCTGTCGGAGGGGCTGGCTCTGGGACATGCCGTGCTGCACGAGCCCCGCGTGGTCGTGACCAAGCTGATCGCCGAGGACACGGGCCGGGAGCGGGTCAGGCTCGGAGAGTCCATCGAGCAGCTCAGAACCACGATAGACGACATGCTGGCGCGGGTGGACATGGCGCGCGCCGGCGAGCATCGCGATGTGCTGGAAGCCTATCGCATGTTCGCGCACGATCGCGGCTGGATCCGGCGCATGGAGGAGGCCGTCTCGACCGGCCTGACCGCGGAGGCCGCCGTCGAGCGGGTGCAGAACGACACCAGGGCGCGCATGCTGCGGCAGACGGATCCCTTTCTGCGCGAGCGCCTGCACGACATCGACGACTTGTCGAACCGGCTGCTGCGGCTGCTGGCCGGCCGTACCATGACGGCCGCCCAGGAGGATCTGCCCGAAGACGCCATCCTGATCGCGCGCACCATGGGGCCGGCGGAGCTGCTGGATTACGACCGGCAGCGCCTGCGCGGCCTGGTCCTGGAGGAGAGCGGCAGCGCGAGCCACGTCGCCATCGTCGCCCGCGCGCTGGACCTGGCCGCCGTCGGCCAGGCCACGGGCATCGTGGAGCGCGTCGATACCGGCGATGCGGTCGTCCTCGACGCCGAGGTGGGCGAGGTCTATGTGCGCCCGACCCCGGATGTGGTCGATGCCTATGCGGACAAGGTCCGCTTTCGGGCCAAGCGGCAGGAGCAGTACGACAAGCTGCACGATACGCCGGCTGTCACGACCGATGGCGTCGAGATCGAGATGCAGATCAATTCGGGTCTGCTCGTGGACTTGCCCCATCTCGAGGAATCGGGAGCGTCAGGGATCGGCCTGTTTCGCACCGAGCTGCAGTTCATGATCTCCTCGACCTTTCCCCGCCTGGATCAGCAGACCGAGACCTACAGGGCCATTCTCGATGCCGCAGGCGAACGGCCGGTAGTGTTTCGCTCGCTCGACATCGGCGGCGACAAGGTCCTGCCCTACATCCGGCGTACCCAGGAGGAGAACCCGGCGCTCGGCTGGCGTGCCATCAGAATGGCGCTGGACCGGCCGGGGCTGCTGCGCACGCAGGTCCGGGCCCTGATGCGCGCGGCCGCGGGGCGCGAGCTCAGGCTCATGCTGCCCATGGTCTCGGAGGTGTCCGAGTACGACGCGGCGCGAGACGTGATCGACAAGGAGCGGGCGCATTTACGCCAGCACGGACGCGAAGAGCCGGAGCGCATCCTGATCGGTGCCATGATCGAGGTTCCGGCCCTGTTGTGGCAGCTCGACCGGCTGTTGCCACGGGTCGATTTCGTCTCGGTCGGGAGCAACGATCTCCTTCAGTTCCTGTTTGCCGCCGACCGCTCGAACCGGCGCGTTGCCGACCGCTTCGACGTGCTGTCGCGCCCGGTGCTGCGGGTGCTGCGTGATATCGTGGTCGCCGCCGGGCGGGCGAATACGCCGCTCACGCTGTGCGGCGAGATGGCCGGCCGGCCGTTGGAGGCCATGGCCTTGATCGGTCTGGGATTTCGCTGCATCTCCATGGCGCCCGCCTCGATCGGCCCGGTCAAGGCCATGATTCTGTCCCTGGATGCAGCCAAGCTCACGGAGAAGGTCGAAGGCCTCCTGGAGGCGGACGAGGCGGATATCCGCGGTGCGTTGACGTCCTACGCAGAGGCGACCGGTGTTCAACTTTGACGGGAGAATTACGTTCCGCGTTGCAGCCCGGTTCCGGATTGGCTTTAATCGCCGTCTGAGTGGCGCTGGGGCTGGTCGCGACCGGGAAAATGTCATCGCAGTTGCGAAGGACGCGACGGCAGGCGAGACCCGTTGTGTCTTGCCTGGCCGCGGCCCAAATGGTTAGCAGTCGGAAGGAATTGGTGTTCGATGTCCTCTCAGGCCAGCTCGGCGGCGTCGTTGCCCGCGCAGGACGGGACGGACGGACCGGACGAGCAGATGCAGCGTGGCAACGAAACGGTGGAAGGGTCTGACGAGGACCTCGCCGTCATATTCTGCGAGATGCGTCGTGCCGTTCAGCTGACGCGCGAGCAGTTGGCAGAGCGCCTGCTGACAGACGTCGACACCGTGGCGGCGCTGGAGCAGGGCGTGGTGCAGCGCCTGCCCGACCCGGGCGAGACCAGCCGGGTGGTCGCGACCTATACCAATCTCCTCGGACTGGATGCGCGGCCGATCCTGCGCCGCATCGAGGCCCGGCGCGCGGAGCTGAACGAGATCAAGGTGCCGCCGGCTCCGCCGCCGCCGCAACCGGGGCCGCTGCCCGACTTTCAGCCGCCGATCTTGCCCGGTGGCGGCAGCCTGGCGCTGGAGGATGCCGACTACGACGCCGACGATCTGACGGAGCACTATTTCGAGCCCGAGCCGAAGCGGCCGCGCTTCGACGGTGGCCGGCTGGTCAGGTGGCTGGTTCTTTTCTGCGTTCTGGGCGGAATGGGTT
Source organism: Hyphomicrobiales bacterium (assembly GCA_022361215.1). Classification (GTDB taxonomy): domain Bacteria; phylum Pseudomonadota; class Alphaproteobacteria; order Rhizobiales; family Methyloligellaceae; genus JAKSBI01. The sequence continues at coordinate 51,331 of JAKSBI010000190.1, forward strand.
TAGGGGTCTGGCATATGGCCCAGCAGCCCGAGCGTTTCTGGTCGGTCGTCAATGCGTTGCCCGAGCCGATCCCGCACTATGTGCGAAGCGCCTGGAACCTCGTCAGGCCGCTCGAGCCGGCGGTGGCCCCGGCCAGCCCGACAGCCGATCCACGCAGCCGCAAGTCGGACAGGCTCCCGGTCGGCAGCCCGCCCTCCGGCAACTGACGTCGAGCCGGTTTGCGCCATGTCCTCCGTGCCGGAGCAGAAACTCGACCAGGTGGTGACGCGTTGGGAGGCGGTCCAGGCGGAGCTGGCGGCCGGACCGGATCAGGACGTCTATGTCAAGCTCGCCCGCGAGTTCGCCGATCTCGACCCGGTGGTCGCCGCAATCAACGAGCTCCGTGCGGCGCGCGACGAGCTTACCGGTCTGGAGGAGATGATCTCCGATCCAAGCGGCGACACCGAGATGGTCTCCCTGGCCAAGGCCGAGCTGGAAGAGCTGACGCCGAAGCTGGAGAGCCTTGAGCAGAAGATCAAGGTTCTGCTGCTACCAAAGGACGCCGCGGACCAGATGAATGTGATTCTCGAGGTGCGCGCGGGCACCGGCGGCGACGAGGCCGCGCTCTTCGCCGGCGATCTCTTCCGCATGTACCAGCGCTATGCCGACTTGCAGGGCTGGCGCGTCCAGATCCTCTCGGCCAGCGAGGCGGCGGTTGGCGGCTACAAGGAGATCATCGCCAATATCAGCGGCAAGGGCCCGTTCGCCCGCCTGAAGTTCGAATCGGGCGTGCACCGCGTGCAGCGCGTTCCGGAGACCGAGTCGAGCGGCCGCATCCATACCTCCGCGGCGACAGTGGCGGTGCTGCCGGAGGCCGAGGAGGTGGATGTGGAGATCGAGGAGAAGGATCTTCGCATCGACGTCTTCCGGGCGAGCGGACCGGGCGGGCAGTCGGTCAACACCACCGACAGCGCCGTGCGCATCACCCATATCCCGACGGGCATCGTCGTCAGCCAGCAGGACGAGAAGTCCCAGCACAAGAACAGGGCCAAGGCCCTGAAGGTCCTGCGCGCGCGTCTCTTCGAGCTGGAGCGCCAGAAGCAACAGGCGGAGCGGGCCGCCAACCGACGGGATCAGGTCGGTTCGGGCGACCGGTCCCAGCGGATCCGCACCTACAACTTTCCCCAGGGCCGCGTCACCGACCACCGCATCGGCCTCACCCTGCACAAGCTCAACGAGGTCCTCGAGGGCGGCGCGCTCGACGAGATCATCGATGCCCTCGGCACCGAGCACCAGGCCAGCCAGTTGGCCGCGCTGGATGAGCAGCCCACCGCTTGACGCACCGCGCCGCGATGGCCGGGCGCCGTCTTCGGCGACCGTTGCGACAGCCTTCCGCGATCTTGCCGGACGGCTGCGCGGCGCTGAGCTGCCGACGCCCGAGCTCGATGCGCGGCTGCTGGTCTGCGAGGCTTGCGGCCTCGACCTGGAGACCTTCATGGCCGATCCGGACCGACGCCTCGATGCGGGCGAGATCCGGCGTCTTTCGGTGCTGACGGACCGCCGGCTGGCGCGCGAGCCGGTGTCGCGAATTCTGGCCAGACGGGCGTTTTGGCAAGCGGAGTTTCACCTGTCGGACGAGACGCTCGACCCGCGTCCGGACACGGAAACGGTGGTGGAATGCGCTCTCGAGGCGGCGAGCGCCTGGCCCGCGCCGACGATCCTGGATCTGGGCACAGGGACGGGCTGCATTCTACTGAGCCTGCTGGCGGAGCTGCCCGATGCGACGGGCATCGGCACCGACCTGAGCCCCGGCGCCCTTGCCGTGGCACGCCGGAACGCCATGCGATTGGGCCTCGGCGGGCGCGCGGGTTTCGTCTGTGTCGATTGGTTCGCAGGACTTGCGGGAACATTCGATCTGGTGGTGGCGAACCCGCCCTACATCCCCAGCGCCGAGATCGGCGATCTGGCGCCCGAGGTGGCGCTCTACGAGCCGCGTGCGGCGCTCGATGGCGGTGCCGATGGGCTCGATGCGTTCCGTGCGATTGGCCGGGATATCCGCCGGGTGCTCCGTCCCGGTGGCTGGCTGATAGTGGAGGTCGGCGCGGGGCAGGCAGACGCCGTGGTCGGCCTCATGGCCCGGCACGGGCTTGGCTCGGAACCGGACGGACGGCGCCGTCGCAGGGACCTCTCGGGCGTCGTCAGATGCGTTGCCGCCCGCCGAATTTGAAGTCCGGCAACCATCATTGAAAATTTCTGGGACGTCAGGTCACGTTGTTTCAAAAAGGGGTTGGAAATTGGGTTTGATCACGCTAGGGTCAACTGCGCTTTAAAGCTGATCGCCGCATGAATCCGGGGTGGCACGAAAGAGCCAGTCATAACTATAATCTGCGCGCGACGGCGTGGCCTCGACAAGAGACCGGCACAGAACGAAGCAAGGTAGGTTGGCCTTCACATCTGCCGCATAGACGATGATCGTCTTGGCAGAGATGGAAGATTTGGCGTGTCGTTCATCGCTAAGATGTTTGGACATCGGCAATGTTCCGGACTGGCCTCCACACTTGTCTCGCGGGTCGTTGAGGAAAGCGTGTCGAGATAACGAGGCAAATTGGGGGCACACAATCCAAGGTCGACAACGCTAGCCGGGAGCGCGTGTTCTTGGCCGCGGGCGTTGGACGGGTTTGACTCCGATATGACGAACGGGAAGCGTAAACCCATGAGGCAGGGACAACAGGGTCGCAGAGGCCGTGGGCGTGGCCGAAAGGTCCAGAACCCATTATCGCGAAATTACGAGTCCAACGGTCCGGATGTGAAGATCCGTGGCACCGCGACTCATATTGCCGAGAAGTACAGCGCGCTCGCACGCGATGCACAGGCCTCCGGGGATGTGATCACCGCCGAGAACTATCTTCAGCACGCCGAGCACTACAACCGCATCATCATGGCGGCACAGGCGCAGATGACGCCGGCCGGCGGGCCGCAACCTTCCGAAGGCGCGAATGGCGCCGGCGGCCAGCGGTCGCGCCGTGGAGGCGATGCGGCGAACCAGCCGGCGGTTGCGATCGTGCCGGAGGCGGAGGATGCGGCCGCGCCGGCGGAAGAAGCCGGTGCCGCGGCAAGCAGCGAGACGAGCACGCGCAAGAAACGCAGCAATGGCGCCGATGCCTCCGAGGACGCGGCCGCCGGGACCAACGGCAGCGGCTCTTCGAAGGAAGCGGATGCGGCCAAGTCGAGCGACGAGGCGCCGCCCGACAACGCCGTCGCCTGAGCCGGCGCAGCGCCCCGATACGGGATTTTGCCTGCTTGAAGACCGGGAGAACGGATGCCGGCGGCCGGCGATCCGATCCGCTCACTCAACCCGACGCAGCCACGGCCGTCAGAACCCGGTCGCCCATCTTGACGATGCCGTCGGAGACGACGGTGGCATAGACCCCAAATTCGGTATTGCCGTGACTCCGCGCCAGCGTGGCGGGGATGGCCATGTCGCGGGCGCCGTTTGCCGGGTCCACGTTGGTGGCCTCGCAGCGGTCCGTGCGCGCGAACACCTTCAGGCGCGCCTCGCCGATCGCGATCTCCTCGTCGACCCATTGAAACTCGGACCACGGCGCCTGGCCGTCGATATAGAGGTTGGCGCGAAAGCGGAGCGGATCGACTGGGCGATCGAGGCTGCGTTCCAGCTCGCGGACCGAGGCGAGGTTGACGATATGCAGGCACTTTTCGGCCACGTCCGAGAAGCTGTGCCCTTCCGCCTGGACGATGCGCGGCGGACCGCGCAGCTCGCTGGCCATGTATCCGGCCAGGAACTGCTCGATCATCTGGCGGCCGAGCCGCGTGCTGAGGTCGCCGCGCGCGACCTGCCTGCCGTCTCTGCAAATTGTCAGGGTCCGCGTGGCCTCGTCGAAGGTCGTCTCCAGACCCGCAAGGCGGCCGTTGCGCATGAGCATGAGGAAGCTGATCTTGGGCAGATGCCGCGGCGCATCCGGATCGAAGCGCCCGGGACCGTTCTCGATCGCATAGGCGCGATCGAACGGAATGGTGTCGCCGGCGACCAGGGTGACGGCGTCCAGCGCTTCGGCGCTGAGCCCTTTCACGGGATAGCGGTAAATGGACGTCAGGACGGCCTGGTCGGAAGCGGACATGGTGACGGGCTTTGGCCTTTGCGGTTGGTCGTGAGGCGTGGCGTTGACCTGCATCAGCGTCATGCAGGGGCGGTGGTGGCAGGAGCGGTGGGCAGGGATTCCGTTCGCCCTAAGAGAGCGTTAACCCTCGCCGCCGCGTGCGATCATGCCCCTTTTTGCTGCATTGCGGCAACACTATATGTTGGTATGGAACGCCGATACGGGTTCCAGGTGCCGCAGCGGCGGCGGATGTCAAATCGGGCGTGGATGCCAGGCTGAAGTCAGGTGGTCTCCGCGTGCTAGAGAGAGGACGTTATGAACTTCGAAAAATACACCGACCGTGCGCGGGGCTTCGTGCAGTCGGCCCAGAGCCTTGCGCTCCGTGAGGGCCATCAGCAGTTTACGCCTGAACACGTTCTGAAGGTTCTCCTCGACGACGAGGAAGGACTGGCGGCGGGGCTGATCATGCGGTCCGGCGGCCGCGCGGATGAGGTACTGCGGCAGACCGAGGCGGCACTTGCGAAGCTGCCGGCGGTCTCGGGCGACGGCGCGGGCCAGCTCTATCTGGTGCCGGCCACGGCGCGCCTCTTCGACCAGGCCGAGACGCTGGCGAGCAAGGCCGGCGACAACTACGTCACGGTCGAGCGGCTGCTGCTGGCGCTGGCCATGGAGAAGGACTGCGAGGCCGCGCGTATCCTGTCGGACGCGGGCGTGACGCCGGCGGGCCTCAACACGGCGATCAACGATATCCGCAAGGGGCGCACCGCGGACAGCGCCTCGGCCGAGCAGGCCTATGACGCGCTCAAGCGCTATGCCCGCGACCTGACCGAGGCGGCGCGCGACGGCAAGCTCGATCCCGTCATCGGCCGGGACGAGGAGATCCGGCGCACCGTCCAGGTGCTCTCCCGGCGCACCAAGAACAATCCCGTGCTGATCGGCGAGCCCGGCGTGGGCAAGACCGCCATCGCGGAAGGGCTGGCGCTTAGGATCGTCAACGGCGACGTGCCGGAGAGCCTGCGCGACAAGCAGCTCCTGGCGCTCGACATGGGCGCGCTGATCGCCGGCGCCAAGTACCGCGGCGAGTTCGAGGAGCGGCTGAAGTCCGTGCTCTCCGAGATCCAGGCGGCCGAGGGCGGCATCGTTCTCTTTATCGACGAGATGCACACCATCGTCGGCGCCGGCAAGGCCGATGGCGCCATGGACGCCTCGAACCTGCTGAAGCCGGCGCTGGCGCGGGGCGAGCTGCACTGCATCGGGGCCACCACGCTGGACGAGTTTCGCAAGCATGTGGAGAAGGACGCGGCGCTGGCGCGGCGCTTCCAGCCGGTCTTCATCTCGGAGCCGAGCGTGGAGGACTCTGTCTCCATTCTGCGCGGCCTGAAGGAGAAGTACGAGCTGCACCACGGCGTGCGCATCACCGACAACGCGCTGGTGGCGGCGGCGACGCTCTCCAACCGCTATATCACCGACCGTTTTCTGCCCGACAAGGCGATTGACCTGGTCGACGAGGCTGCGAGCCGCCTGCGCATGCAGGTCGACTCCAAGCCCGAGGAGCTGGACGAGCTCGATCGCCGCATCATCCAGCTGAAGATCGAGCGCGAGGCGCTGAAGAAGGAGGACGACGCGGCCTCCAAGGACCGCCTCGAGAAGCTCGAAAAGGAGCTCGCGGATCTGGAGGAAAGCGCCGCGGCGCTGACCCGCCGCTGGCAGGAGGAGAAGGAGAAGCTCTCCTCCGCCCAGAAGCTCAAGGAGGAGCTGGAGGCGGCGCGCATCGAGCTGGAGCAGGTGCAGCGCAGCGGCGATCTCGGCCGCGCGGGCGAGCTCTCCTATGGCGTGATCCCCGAGCTCGAGGCGAAGCTTGCGCAAACGGAAGGCGCGGAAGGCACGTCCGGCGGCGCCATGCTCGAGGAGTCCGTCACCGCCGACCATGTCGCCGGCGTGGTCTCGCGCTGGACCGGCATCCCCGTCGACCGCATGCTCGAGGGCGAGAAGGAGAAGCTCCTGCGCATGGAGGAGGCCATCGCCAAGCGGGTTATCGGCCAGGAGGAGGCGGTCGCCGCCGTCTCCACGGCCGTGCGCCGGGCGCGGGCCGGGCTGCAGGATCCCAACCGGCCGATCGGCTCCTTCATGTTCCTGGGCCCCACGGGCGTGGGCAAGACGGAGCTGACGAAGGCGCTGGCGGCGTTCCTGTTCGATGACGAGCAGGCCATGGTGCGGCTCGACATGTCCGAATACATGGAGAAACACTCGGTGGCCCGTCTGATCGGCGCGCCGCCCGGCTATGTGGGCTACGAGGAGGGCGGCGCCCTCACCGAGGCGGTGCGGCGCCGGCCCTATCAGGTCGTGCTGTTCGACGAGATCGAGAAGGCCCATGCCGACGTCTTCAACGTTCTGCTGCAGGTGCTCGACGACGGTCGGCTGACGGACGGACAGGGGCGTACGGTCGACTTCCGCAACGTCCTGATCATCATGACCTCCAATCTCGGGGCCGAGTTCCTGGTGGCCCAGGCGGAGGGCGAGGAGACCGAGACCCTGCGCGAGCAGGTGATGAGCATCGTGCGCGCCAACTTCCGTCCGGAGTTCCTGAACCGGCTCGACGAGACCATCCTGTTCCACCGTCTGAAGCGGGAGCAGATGACGGCGATCGTGGACATTCAGGCCGAGCGGCTGCGCGCTCTATTGGCGGACCGCAAGATCACGCTCGAGCTGGACGCCGCCGCGCGCGACTGGTTGGCCGACAAGGGCTACGACCCGGCCTACGGCGCGCGCCCCCTGAAGCGCGTCATGCAGAAGAACCTGCAGGACCCGCTGGCCGAGCGGTTGCTGGAGGGCACGGTCAGTGACGGCGACAGGGTTCAGGTGAGCGCGGACGCAAGCGGCCTGATCATCAACGGCACCGCGGTGCGACAAGCCGCCTGAGCGTCCTCAGCTTCGCGGTCGGGCCTGAAAGGGCCCGGATACAACAAGGGCGCGTCCTCGGGACGCGCCCTTTTGGATTGTAGCTTGCGCGCCTGTCTTACTGTTGCACAGCCGCGACGCGCGTCGTCACCGGCGAGCGCTGCATCAGCGTGTCGATGCGGGCGCGCTCGTTCTGGAACTTGGCGAGCAGCGTGCCCGTAAGCTGCCGACCGCGCGGCACATTGATGGTCATCGGATTGACGAACCGATTGTTCACCAGAACCTCGAAGTGCAAATGCGGGCCGGACGAGAGACCGGTCGAACCGACGAAGCCGATCACCTGACCTTGCCGCACCTTGACGCCGGGGCGCAGGCCGCGGGCGAAGCGCGCCATATGGCTGTAAGTGGTCTTGAAGCCGTTGCCGTGGCGGATGCGCACGTGATTGCCGTAACCACCCTTACGGCCGACCGCCTCCACGGTGCCGTTGCCGGCAGCGAGGATCGGCGTACCGGTGGGCGCAGCCCAATCGGTGCCCGTGTGCATGCGGCGATACTTCAGCAGCGGATGCCGGCGCATGCCGAAGCCGGAGGTGAAGCGCGCGCCCTTGACCGGCTTGCGCATCAGGAACTTCTTGGCGCTGTTGCCGTCCTGATCGTAGTAGTCGACGATGCCGTCCGGCGTGCGGAAACGATAGAAGCGCCGCATCTCGCCCTCGACCTTCAAGGCGGTGTAGAGCATCTCGCCCGGGCGGGTGTCGGTGCCGTCCTGGTTCTCTCTCAGATCGAAGAACACCTCGAAGGAGTCGCCGGCGCGGACGCGCTGTTTGTAGTCGGTGTCGTAGGAGTGGATCTTCAGCAGCCGCTTGATCATGTCGGCCGGGATGTTCTGGCTCAGGGCGGCGTGATAGAGGCTGGTGTAGAGGGTCGCCCGCTGGGGATACTGCGCCGGACGCAGCGCCGCCGCCGCCGACAGCTCGATGGGTTCGTCGCTGGCCACATAGTCGCCCGCCTCGTTGCGCGCCACCGTCACCTTGTGCCTGCTGCCTTCGAACACGCTGACCTTGATCGGGTCCATCTGGCCGGTGTCGCTCGGTGCCGGCGTCAGCGTGAAGCGTATGTCCTGGCCCGCCTTGAGCTGCTTGGCCTTGAACACCGGTGCCATGGCCTCGGCGATGGCCTTGGCCTGCCACTTCTCGGCTCCGGCATCGTCCAGGATGCTCATCAGGGTGTTGCCGCGGCGGACCTTGACCGACTTGACCACGCTGCCTTCCAGGATCTCGTCCTCGCCCTCGAGCTCGCTCTTGGCGACCACGGTGGTGTTCGGCGGCACCTCGCTCTCGGCTAGCTCCGACAGGCCCAGATCGTCCGGCCGGTAGGCGGCCTTCTGAACCAGTCCGCCAAGGCCGCCCGGAACGATGCTCGAGCGCATGGCGAACGGCCCGGATACCAGGTGGCCCTGGGACTCGGAAACCAGCTCGGCCACCTTGTCGGACCTGAGCTCGATGCCGTCCTCGCTCGGCAGGATGCCGCCATGCAGCTCCACCACCTTCACCGCCACCTCGCGGCTGGCGCTCTGGGTGGCGGTGGATCCGTCTTTGCTGGCGATCGGCGCCTGGTTGACGTAGAGCTTGTAGGGGTTGAACGCCGGGATCTCATGATCGTCGTCCGGTTGCGCCGTGGCCAGGCTGGCGACGATGCGGGCGTAGGGCTTGATCCGGATGTATTCGCGGCCGCCGCGCTGCTGCACCAGTGAATCGTGAATGATGTGCCGGGTCGAAAGCCCGAGCGCAGTGGTCTGAATGCGATCGGACTTCTGTCCGGCGACCGTTTGCTTCTCGGTGGCGGCGCGGTTGAGGCGGACCGGAGACATAGCCGCAAGGCCCGCACGCTTGATCGAGTCGACCACGCCGCTGCCGTCGTCGACCTCCATGGAGGCGTAGAGGGTGATGCCGATCACGCCGATACCGACCACCCCGGCCAGGCAGGTGCTGGCCAGCCACTTCAGGCGCGCGCCGGCGCCGGAGTCGCCCGGGTCGGAGCGGTAGACGTCGGCAAGGGATGTGGTCGAGTCCGAGAGAACGATCTGCGGGAGAGCCGCATCGTCCGCAACCGGAACAAGTGCGCGCTCACGAGTCACACCGGCATTGCCGCGACGTCGAATGGTCAATTCGAATTTCCCCCCGTCTCCGAGCTGTCGCGTCTTGACCGTCTCAGCGGATTGCTCAAAACAGCGGACAGAGCCGAATTCGGTTACCTAGATCCCTGGTTCAATGACCCGCTTGCGCCGGCCGCTCGATGTACTCTTTCGCGTCGGATCCGCCACTTGCGGCACCGGCTCCATCGATCCCTGGCGGCGGTCCGCCGACGACATCGATGTCTCGAAGAGGCTCCCTCGTTTAAACCGCATTAACCATAATGGTCGGGAATTGGTTGCCCGATTCTTAAGAGCGAGAATGGCGGCGCAATCGGGCAGCAATGTGACGGCAAAGTCGCTTGTGGCAAAGGAGGTTAACGGCCCATTACCGGCGCTGTTGTGATATGTTTGAAAAGCTCGCAAAGAAGCCTTGACAAGCGATCCGCGGAGGCGTAGATAACGGCTTCTGCGCGGGCAAGACGTCTTGCCTGACGTCGTTTTATGCCTACGCGCAACTTTCGATAAGCGAAGCGGGGCCGTCCTCGGGGTTCTTCCGGGATTTCGCTCCACTTGCGTTTGACTCCGGTAGAAGCATTTGCTTCCATTGGAGGGTGTGGATGCAGCTCCGTCTGTGACCGCGCCGGCTCTTTGACAATGTGGTTTGAAGAAAGGGAAACGCAGACGGCGGAGTCCTGGCGAGTTCGCGACATTCGCGGACGCACGAGACTCTGGCGGTGCTGCGTTAACCGACACCCTTGGTGACTGCTTGTCGCAAGACTTGCAGTTCCAAATGTCGGGACTCGTCAAGACGCAGCGACCCCCTGGAGTTTTTCCCTCCAGGGACGCAAGCCGGAATCGGAAATCTCAAATCTGAGAGTTTGATCCTGGCTCAGAACGAACGCTGGCGGCAGGCCTAACACATGCAAGTCGAACGTGAAGCCAGGCTTCGGCCTGGTGGAAAGTGGCAGACGGGTGAGTAACGCGTGGGAATTTACCCAGTGGTACGGAATAACTTCGGGAAACCGGAGCTAATACCGTATACGCCCCTCGGGGGAAAGATTTATCGCCATTGGATGAGCCCGCGTCGGATTAGCTTGTTGGTGGGGTAAAAGCCTACCAAGGCGACGATCCGTAGCTGGTCTGAGAGGATGATCAGCCACACTGGGACTGAGACACGGCCCAGACTCCTACGGGAGGCAGCAGTGGGGAATATTGCACAATGGGCGCAAGCCTGATGCAGCCATGCCGCGTGAGTGAAGAAGGCCTTAGGGTTGTAAAACTCTTTCACCGGTGAAGATAATGACGGTAGCCGGAGAAGAAGCCCCGGCTAACTCCGTGCCAGCAGCCGCGGTAATACGGAGGGGGCTAGCGTTGTTCGGAATTACTGGGCGTAAAGCGCGCGTAGGCG